>DASXIL010000483.1:0-6256 GCA_036497985.1 Candidatus Angelobacter sp.
TCAAGAAGAGAAAAGCAGGGGCTTCTATTGCTGAAGACCCCGAATGGAGCTTCTACTCGGAAATCTATGATGTCGCCGCGCTTGACAGCGAATTTGAAATCGACAATGCGTCTCCAGTCTTCAAGTTTCAACGCCACAAAGTTGCTTCAGGGCTTGATGCGGCCACCGCTGGGTTGACCATACTGGATCTCGACGGCTCCGGCCAGCCAGCCCTGCTGGCTTGGTCGAAAAACGGTGTGGTCCTGCTGAAAAATGGAACTACTCCGGTTGCCAACACCGGGCTTGAAAATCTGCATAACGTCATCTCCATTGCTCCGGGGGATTTCAATAATGATGGTCTTCCCGATTTGGCCGTAATCACCACTACGGGTGTGTCGCTGTATGTAAACCGCAACGGCAGGTTTGAAATCTTCGCCGTAAAGTTGCCGGAGGGCCATTTCAGGAAAGCCGTCTGGATGGATTTTGACCACGATTACGATCTTGACCTGTTTCTGCTGGGTGACCAATCTATCCTGCTTCGCAATGATGGCAACGCAGGCTTCAGTGATCAGACCAGCCGCTTTCCTTTCGTGGCCGGACAAGCCATAGATGCAGCCACGTTCGAACTCGTTCCAGACAATAACGAATTAGATCTGGCCGTAGAGTATGATGATGGCCGGACTGTCATTTACCAGGACCAGTTGCTTGGCCACTATCAGGCTAAAACTCTGCCGGGTACGGTGCAAAATCCTTCCGGCATTCAGGCTTTTGATCTGAACAATGATGGATGGTCTGATCTGATCGTCTCCAGTGCTACTGGGCCTCATCTGCTGATGAATGACCATGGCAGACTGGTTGATCGCAACACAGACATCAAAGAAAAAGGGCCGCTTGTAATCTCCGATCTGGCCAATCGTTCCCTTGCGGATATCGTTGTCAACAACACTATCTATCGCAACAACGGCCGGGGCGGATTTCTGCGTTCTACTGTGGATGGGCTGTCTCCCGTTGTCGCCATTGCCAATGCTGATTTTAACAATGACCGGCGGCACGATCTCGCATTTGTCACTCCGGAAGGCGATCTGGAAATTGCGTCGAATAACATTGCCACCCCAAATCATTTTTTGAAGGTGAAGTTGGAAGGTGTAAAGAACCTGAAGCAGCCGCAAGGCGCCGTGGTGGAAGTCAAGGCCGGTGCATGGTACCAGAAGCGTATCTATACCGGCCTGCCGGTACTATTCGGACTACGCGACTATCCAGAAGTAGACACCGTACGTATCGTTTGGCCCAATGGCATGGTTCAAAATGAGATCAGGCAACCGGCAGGTAAGGAATTCGCTTACAAAGAAAAGCCACGCCTTTCCGGATCGTGTCCTATGATCTTTGCCTGGAATGGCACGCATTTTGAATTCGTCACCGATGTTTTGGGTGTGGCCCCGCTGGGCGCAAGCAACGGAAACGGAGAGTTCTTCCCCGTTAATCACCGTGAACACATCAAAATTCCGGGAGCGACGATCCATGCGAGTAAGGGCTACTATCAGATCAGGATCACCGAAGAGTTGCGTGAAGTTTCTTATCTGGATAAGGTGCAACTCATTGCCATTGACCACCAGATCGGCGAAGAGATCTTTACTAACGACAAGTTCAAAAGCCCGCCTTTTCCGCCGTTCCGGCTCTTCGATGTCCAGCGCAAGCTGTATCCCTTGCGTGCCACGGATCAAACCGGTCGGGATGTCCTGCCCCGGTTATTAAAGCGAGATCTTCGTTACGTAGATAGCTTTAAACATAACTATGGAGGCGTCGCTGAGTTGCACTATCTTGATCTGGATTTCGGCCAGGCCGCTCCGGATAACCGCGCTTTGCTGGTTCTGGATGGCTGGATTGACTGGGCCGACGGCAGCACCTTCATGGCCGCCTTACAGGAGAGCAAAGACGGTCTGATCTTTCCCTATATTCAGGTGAAAGATGCCAATGGGCATTGGAAGACAGTAGTGGAAGATATGGGGGTGCCTTCCGGCAAACAAAAGAGCCTGGTGGTAGACCTGACAGGAAAATTTCTCTCCTCCTCGCGTGAAATCCGCATTGTTACGAACATGTGCTTATATTGGGATGAAATCTATCTGAGCGAAAAAACAGCTTCTCCCTCAGTCAGGTTGACCAGGATTGATCCCGAAAGCGCCGATCTTCGCTACCGCGGCTTTTCACATGCGCAAATCCATGCACAGCGTATCCAGCCCGAAAGCTTTAGTTATGAGGAGTGGTTGCCGGCTACCATGTGGAATCCCACCCCTGGTCTTTATACCCGCTATGGCGAAGTAAGCGAACTTCTGAGGAAAACAGACGATCGTCTCGTCATCATGGGCTCAGGGGATGAATTGCGGTTGCTCTTCAACGCTAGCCGCTTGCCGCCGGTGGCCAGAGGCTGGACCCGCGATTTTCTCCTGCTGGTAGATGGCTGGGCCAAGGATGCCGACGCAAACACTGCCTATGCGCGCACCGTGGAACCTCTGCCCTTTCATGGAATGTCAAGCTATCCTTATCCCAAATCCCAGCACTTTCCCAATGACCCAGCACATCAGGAATATCAAAGGTTGTTTAACACAAGAGAGCCAATCAGTAATATAAGTTCATTACGTCCTTGAACGGCCCCGCAAATCTATCGAAGGTAAAAAATCAACTCTAATCCTCTGCTTAACCCCTAGTACTCTGGGTGTATGTGTGCCTGACTAGTTCGACTTGGATTGCGCCGCGAACCTTATTAAAAAATGCTAATTCCCATTTTGGAACTTTATTATTGCCCAATTTTGGTGCATAGTGCGTGCGCACATGGCGCGCAAATTTTTCGGTACCGGTTGTCTCACACGTTGAAATCTGCAAATTGCTGCTTGTACGGGTCAGTCTTTTCAAACTCTAACCAGCCGCACTTTGCCAAAACCACGTGTGCCTTCATTGGGGAGCAGACCGCCTATGGAACTGGAAGCAATCAAAATCAAAATCAAAGAGGCGATTCAGCAGGTAACGGGAGTTGATGCCGCCGGCATATCCGACTCTGCGTCATACATAAATGATCTGGGCCTGGATTCTCTCGCAATCCTGGAAATCGCTGTGGCTGTGGAAAGTGAGTTCAAGTTTCAAGCTACGGACGAGGAATTGTCTTCCATTCGCACTGTTGAAGACACCATCACGCTGGTGAAACGGCGCATCTTCGCGGAAGTAGCATGAACTCCGTTCCCAGCATCGTTGTTACCGGTTTGGGGATGGTGACACCTATCGGCACTGGCCGGGAAGAGTTTTGGAATGCGTTGATCGCAGGCAAGTGCGGCTTTGGCCCAGTTCAGAGTTTCAGCACCAGCGGATACAGCGTCCATCTAGGTGCAGAAATTCTGGACTTTGAGCCAAAAGACCACGTAGTACGCCTGCGTACCCGCGTCATCGGCCGCTCCTCGCAGCTTGCCATTGCTGCTGCCCGGCTTGCCCTCGCAGATGCTTCGCTGGATCTGGAAACCATAGACCGCAGCCGCGCAGGTGTGTGTGTAGGAACTACCTCGGGCGAACCGCATTTCATTGAGCGCTTTGATGATCGCTATGTACAGGGAGACATTGCTAATGCAGGTGACGGCCTCATTCGTGGATATCCCTGTCATGTCGTGCCCAGCCACGTAGCCGCAGAACTGGAGTTTGCAGGCGAAACCATGATGATTCCCACGGCGTGCGCCGCCGGAAACTACGCCATCGCTCATGCCTCTGACGTTCTGCGTGCCGGACGCGCTGACATCATGCTGGCCGGTGGGGCCGATTGCTTTTCGCGAATTACCTACACGGGTTTCGCGCGGCTTGGGGCCATCGCTCCTGAGCTTTGCCAGCCTTTTGACCGTAACCGCAAAGGCATGGTGCCCGGCGAAGGAGCGGGCTTTTTGCTGCTGGAAAGAAAAGATCAGGCCATCGCGCGCGGCGCGCGAATCTATTGCGAGGTCGCCGGTTATGGACTCTCCTGCGACGCGCACCATATGACGGCTGCGCATCCGCGGGGAGAAGGGGCCTCGCGGGCCATGGTGATGGCAATGAAGCAAAGCGGCATTGCCGCTGAAGACGTGGACTACATCAGCGCGCATGGCACGGGCACGCCTACCAATGACCGGCTCGAAACCATCGCCATGAAAAAGACTTTCGGAGAGCTCGCGTATAGGATTCCAGTCAGCTCTGTGAAATCAATGCTCGGGCACACCATGGGAGCAGCCTCTGCGATTGAAGCCGCTGTTTGCGCCCTAGCGATCACACATCAACAGATTCCTCCCACCATGAACCTGCACGAGCAGGACCCTGAATGCGACCTGGATTTTGTGCCGAACCAGGCCCGTAAATGCAACGTAAAGGTCGCCATGAATAATGCGTATGCGTTCGGTGGCAATAACTCTTCACTCTTATTTACTGCGTCAGCAGCATAAACGCGCAACAAGAACGGTGTTTCATGAAAAGGGTGGCCATTACCGGAGCAGGAGTCATCACCTCATTTGGCGATTCGCCTGCAGCGTTTCATTCCGCACTCTGCAATGGAGAAAAAGCATCCTACCGGCTCGAAGATTCCGAAGCTGGTGTTTCCGCTTGTAGGCAGGGTGGACATATCGGTTCGTTTCAACCGGAAATATACCTGAAAGGTAAGCCTCTCCGTGCGCTTGATCGCACTGGGCGCATTGTTGCCGCAGCCGCCAAACTCGCTCTGGAAAACAGCGGGTGGACCGCGGAAGTTCTAGGCACGCGTGACGCCGGCCTGGTGCTCGGCACAATGTTCGGCAGCGTGCACACTATCTCTGAATTTGACCGGCGCGGACTGACCCAGGGGCCCTCTTATGTCAGCCCCATGGATTTCGCCAACACGGTACTGAACGCGGCCGCAGGCCAGACCGCCATCTGGCACAATTTGCGCGGCATTAACTCCACCATTGCCTGCGGGGCCACTTCAGGACTGATGGCGCTTGGCTATGCCGCCGATCTCATTCGCCACGGTGGCCAGACGGCACTGCTTGCGGGAGGCGCCGACGAATTCTGTTTCGAAGCATTCTGCGGCTTTGACCAAGCAGGGCTTTTGTGCCGATGCAATGGACATAGCGAATTTCCAGTCCCTTTCTCGGCACAGCGCAGCGGGTTTGCCCTGGGTGAAGGCGCGGCCCTACTGATGCTTGAAGAGTGGAATGAAGCCGAGGTGCGCGGCGCTTCGATTTTGGGCGAAATCTGTGGACACGGCAGCGCCTATGATCCTGCCGGCAATGGCGAATGCGGTCTTGACGCGATTATGCGTGCCATGAATTCCGCCTTATATGACAGCGGAATTCGCGCCGCTGAAGTGAGTTGCATCAGCGCGTCTGCTAATGGAAGCGTCTTCGCCGACCGCAATGAAGCTCTGGCGATCCGCGCAGCCTTTAATGGCAGCGGAGACGCTGTGCCGGTTACCGCGATCAAGTCGATGGTTGGTGAAGCGCTGGGTGCATCGGGGGCTCTGCAGACGGTGGCCCTGCTGCAATCCATGCAAACAGGCTTGCTGCCCGGCATTCGCGGTCTGGAGCAACCCGGACCGGAAATCCCGGCCCTGAATTTATGCCGTCGTAAACAGGATATTAACACCGGCTTCGGATTGATTAACTCGGTAGGCTTTGACGGCAACGCCTGCTCGCTGGTGATCTCGGGTGCAACCCCCGAATTAAACCGGGAAATGAAATCTTTGTGAAAACAGCGCTTTAGTAGAAGTTGAATCGCAACTGGTTACGTCTTTGGTTTGAGAATCTCTCTGGGGTGAGCTTTGCTGATTCATTCCGAAGAAGTGTCGGCACGCAATGGTCCGAGTTCGGCGATCGTCCCCCGCTTTGAAAAGCAGGGCTACAGCGATGAGGCTGTGGCTGCCCGCCGCAAGTGGGTGGAAGAGAAGACTGGAGCAACGCTGACCCATGTTGGCTCCTACTCTCTTTCCAGCGAACAGATGCGCGGGAACATCGAAAATCCTATCGGCACAATACAGATGCCTGTAGGAGTTGCCGGTCCGCTCCTCATCCACGGCAGCTACGCTCAAGGTACATTCTACGTGCCCCTTGCCACGACAGAAGGCGCGCTTCTCCGCTCTTATGAACGCGGAATGGTTACGCTCACCCGCTCCGGCGGGGTTACTGCGCGGATATATCTTGATGAGAACCGGGTCAGCCCAGTGTTTCTCCTCCCGGACGTGGCCGCAGCCCACGATTTTGCTGCCCAGCTAAACCAGAGCTTTCCCATTATCAAGCGGGAGGCT
>DASXIL010000484.1:0-3960 GCA_036497985.1 Candidatus Angelobacter sp.
GGACTTTTTGCCGCAACTGTGGGCAGGAAGTAAAGAAAGATACCGTGGATGAAGTGGCGCAAGCGATACTGGCTTTGGAAGAAGGCACGCGGCTGAATGTGCTCTTCCCTGTTCAGCCCCAGGGTGCGCAAAACGGCGCGCAAAACCGGCGCGCCCCGGGGGCCCCGGTCGCAGAAAAAAAGGCAAGAGGAAGAAAGTCTGCTAAGGCTGCGGCCGCAGCGGAAACGGCGGTAAACGCGCTGCGCGAGCGTCTGTTCGATCTCCGCAAAAAAGGTTTTGGCCGGCTCTTCCAGAACGGACAGATCTTTGAGTTCGCGACACCCGAGTCATTGCTGGATATCGATTTCAGCCAGCCGGTGTATGTGCTGATCGATCGCATCGTGGTGGGGCCGGATCAGCGGACAAGAATTGTGGACGCGCTGGAAATTGGATATCGAGAGGCGGGAGAGACGATCTTCGAATTAGCGCTCCGCCAGCCTTCGGCGCTTCGCGACGAGATCGCACTGCGCGAGGCTGCGGGACGTCGAGAGCCTGAAGCACCGGGCATCGAGACTAAGCCGAGCGAAGGAGAGATGCCTCAGCAGTGGCGATTCAGCCATCGCTTCGAATGCAAGAACTGCCACATTAAGTATGAAGAGCCGGAGCCGCCGCTGTTTTCTTTTAACAATCCTTTTGGCGCGTGCCCCAGGTGCCAGGGATTTGGCAACACCATTGATTTTGATTTGAACCTGGTGATTCCGGACGTGACGAAGACTCTGGGCGAAGGCGCGATTGAGCCGTTTACCAAGCCGAAGTATCGTCCGTATCAGGCGGAGTTGCGGAAGTTTGCGCGGCAGGCAGGCGTGCCGTTTGATGTGCCGTGGCAGGACTTGAACGCGGAACAGCGCGAGCTGGTGATGGAAGGCGAAGGCAAATATCCCGGCATACAGGGATTTTTTGCGGCGCTGGAACGCAAGAAATATAAGCTGCATGTGCGCGTGTTTTTAAGTAGGTATCGCGGGTACGCGCAGTGTCCGGAGTGCGGCGGAGGCAGGCTGCGCGCGGATGCGCTGCAAGTGAAGATTGATGGCAGGAATATACGCGAGCTCACGCAGTTGACGGTGGAAGCCGCGGCGGAATTCTTTAGATCGCTGAAGCTCTCGCCGGAGAAGACTGAGATCGCCGGAAAGATTCTGGAGCAGATTCAAGAGCGGTTGAAATTCCTGAACGATGTTGGCCTGGAGTATCTGACGCTTGATCGGCTGGCTTCAACGCTGAGTGGCGGCGAAGCACAGCGCATTCAGCTGGCGACTTCGCTGGGATCGCGGCTGGTAGGCGCGCTATACGTGCTGGATGAGCCGTCGATTGGGCTGCATAGCAGAGACACGGCGCGGCTGGTGTCTATCCTGCACGAGCTGAGAAATCTGGGCAACACGATTCTGGTAGTAGAGCACGATCCGGAAGTCATGCGCGCGGCGGATTTGATCCTTGACCTTGGCCCTGGCGCGGGCGAGAACGGCGGCAAAGTGATGGCGTCGGCGACGTATGAGCAGATCAAAGGGATGCCGCAGTCGCTCACGGGCAGATACCTGAACAATGAGCTGCGGATACAGATTCCGCAGAACCGTCGCACGCCCGGCGTGCCCATGATTAGAGTCGAAGGAGCGCGAGCGCACAACTTGAAAAACATCAATCTGGAGATTCCGCTCGGCATGCTGGTAGCGATTACAGGCGTGTCGGGCTCCGGAAAATCAACGCTGGTGCATGACGTTTTGTATCAGGCCTTGGCAGCCGAGAAGGGCATCACCGCCGGCGCAGGGCCCGCAGCAAGCGGTTTTAAGCGCGTCACCGGCGGCCAATACATTGCCGATGTGGTCATTGTCGATCAAAGTCCCATTGGCCGGACTCCCCGCAGTAATCCCGTGACTTATATCAAGGCGTTTGACGCCATCCGCGAAGTTTTTGCCTCGGTGCCTGAAGCGCACAAGCATGGATACAGCGCGGGTCACTTCAGTTTCAATATTCCCGGCGGTCGATGCGAGACGTGCCAGGGCGACGGCACCGTGACCGTGGAGATGCAGTTCCTCGCCGATGTCGAACTCATTTGTGAAGATTGCAAAGGCACGCGCTACAAGCCGCAAATCCTCGACGTCCGCTATAAAGGCAAAAACATTCATGAGGTGCTGAACCTGACGGTGCGTGAAGCGCTGCAATATTTTGCCGGTCATCCTAAGATCACTGACAAGCTGCGCGTGCTGGAAGAAGTTGGTCTTGGCTACCTGCGTCTTGGGCAGTCGGCTACCACGCTCAGCGGTGGTGAAGCACAGCGCATGAAGCTGGCGGCGCATCTTGTCCCCACCGGCCGCGCGCAGGGCTTTGATCCTGCCACGCCGGAAGAAAAAGAGCAGCGCAAGCGGGCTCGCGCCGGCAAGGGCGCGCTCTATATTTTCGACGAGCCAACCACCGGCCTCCATTTTGACGACGTCAGCAAGCTCCTCGCCGCTTTCCGCAAGCTGATTGATGCCGGCGGCTCCGTTCTCTGCATTGAACATAATATGGATGTCATTAAAGTTGCCGATTGGGTCATCGATCTCGGCCCTGAAGGCGGCGGCCGTGGCGGGCAGATTGTTGTGGCTGGCCCGCCGGAAACCGTGGCAAAATCCAAAAATTCCCACACCGGAAAATGGTTGGCGCGCATCTTAAAGAGTGAGAACTCTGGATCCAATGGGCATCACTAAAACCATCGCCGCCGCGTTGCTGGCAAGTCTCGCTCTGCCTGCCCTCGCGCAGACACGCCCAGCGCATAAACCACATCCGCAGACTGCCACTGAAGACCACGCTGCCGACGACCTCAAAGATGCCGAATCTCTGCTCCAGAAACAGCAATACGCTCAAGCCGAAGAAAAACTGCAAGCGCTAACCGCCACTCAATCTGAAAACCCGCAAGCCTGGTTCGATCTTGGATTCGCGCAAAGTCATCTTGGCAAGACCGCTGAAGCCGTCTCTGCTTACAAAAAAGCAACACAGCTCGATCCAAAATGGTTTGAAGCGCAGCAGAATCTCGGACTCGCCCTGGCCAAGTCCGGCGATCTTACCGCTGCTGCCAGCGCATTAAAAACGGCAGTCACACTCAAGCCGACCAACGGCGGCCAGCCTGCTCTTGCTGCGGCATGGCTCTCTCTGGCGCAGGTAATGGAAGAAAGCCAGCCGCAAGAATCTCTCACGGCATACCAAAGGGCCCTTGAACTTGATCCCACAAGCTCTGAAGCTCAACTCGGCGTCGCCCGCATGGCGGAACGCGCGGGCAACGCCGTCGCAGCTGAGCAGCAATATCTCAAACTCGCTGCAGCCGGCAACAATGACAGCATTGAGCGTCTTATCGGCCTCTACCTCAAGCAAAAGCGCTTTGCCGAGGCAGAATCCTGGCTGCACAAATACATCTCCGCCAATCCGCAGAACAGCGCCGCGCAACTTCAGTTAGGCAAGCTGCTGGCCGCGGAAGGAAAGCCGCAGGAAGCAATCGCCACGCTTGAGCCGCTCTACAAAGCTTCTCCAGATCCCAAACTCGCTCGTAATCTCGCCAGTCTCTATTTGGAAACCAAGCAGTATCCTGTCGCCGCCGATCTGCTTCGGCCGCTGATCGCGCAAAGTCCTACAGACGCTCAACTTCATCTCGATTACGGTACTGCCCTCATGCACCAGCTGAAGTATGCTGAAGCGCAGACGGTGTTGCTCAAGTCGGTCCAGCTCAACCCGAATCTTGCCGAAGCCTATTCCGATCTGGCTTATGCCGCGGAGCAAAACAAGAATTACGAACTGACCATCCGTGTGCTGGACGCGCGCGCCAAGCTTCAGCCGGAAACTCCAGCCACATATTTTCTCCGCGCCACCGCGTACGATAATCTAAGGATGTACAAACCTGCGGCGGCAAACTATAAGCTCTTTCTGGGGATCGCTGCCGGCAAATTCCCAGATCAGGAA
>DASXIL010000485.1:0-3738 GCA_036497985.1 Candidatus Angelobacter sp.
TTCCAACAATCTCACCAAAGAGGAATTGCCTCCACTGCGTGCTAAAGCTGAAATGGGAGACGTTCAGGCGCAAGTGACGCTCGGTATGGCTTATCAGCAAGGCTGTCCGGGAGCAGCGCATGATCCGACTGAAGCTTTAAAGTGGTATCACATGGCTGCAGACCAGGGGAATTCAATTGCCGCAGACCAGATCGCGACTTTTTACGATCCGGCGGAACACTTCAGCGGTGTTCGGGGCCAAGATGTGCCCCAGGCCATCAGCTGGTATCGCAAGGCCGCCGACCTTGGGGATGTGGTGGGCCAATACAATCTGGCGGAGACGCTTCATCAGACAGGTAAAGACTCTGAGGCTGTTGAAGCCTATCGTAAGGCAATTGAAAATGGATCGTCACTTGCGGCGGTGAGTTTGGTGGAGCTTTACGATCTAGGCAAGGTCATCCCCGATAAGAACAAGCACGAAAATTGGAAGGCAGGGGCGGAGTATTTCCAGCACTTGGCCGACCAGGGAAATCCAGGCGCAGCGTATGTAATGGCACAAGGCTATCGTGAAGGCTGGCTGGGTCTCCATCGAGATCCCCATCGCGCATTTGATTTTGGGATGAAAGCGGCTGAACAAGGATGGCCGCGGGCCATTCTGTTTGTGGGCGATTCTTATTTTAAGGGCATTGGAGTCAAAAAAGACAAAGTGGAAGCGGTGAAGTGGCTGCAAAGAGCTGCCGACCAATCAGATCCAATCGGAGAGACTTATATGGCTTGGATCTATGAAAATGGCGATGGCGCGCCCCAGGATCTGGTCACAGCGTATATGTGGTTTTTAGTGGCGAGAAACGACGGGAAAATGATTAAATTCAATCACCATCTTGCCGCTGATCAGATTGCCGATGCCGAAAAAAGAGCGCATCAATTTGTTGTGAAGCGCGGAACGGTATTCTATTAACAGCCGCTCCACCTGTTTATCGATTTATTTCAACAGCCCTTCCACTGCCGCGTAAGCCTCATTCAGTGCAGCGTCGAGTTGTGCGGGATCTTTGCCGCCGGCTTCGGCCATGTCTGGGCGTCCGCCGCCGGAGCCACCAACTTTTTCCGCGACCTGCTTGATTACTTTGCCGGCCTGCACGCGCGCAGTTAGATCGGCCGTCACGCCCACGATGAGCGCGACTTTGCCATCCTGCACTGAGCCCAGAACAACGACTCCCGAGCCAAGTTTGTTGCGCATGTTATCGACCAGCGTGCGCATCTGGCCGCGATCGAGATTGTCCACGCGTAACGCGACCACTTTTACACCCTTAATGTCGCGCGCCTTCTCTCCGACGGAAGCAACCTGCGAGCCCGCCGACTTCATGCGCAGCTGCTCCAGCTCTTTTTGCAGCTTCTTGATTTCGGCATCTTTCTTGTCGAGTTCGCCGCGCAGTGCCTCGACCGGCGAGTGAGATTTTGTCTGCGGGATCAACGATGACACAAGGTTTTCCAGTTTGTGGTCCAGCCGGAAATGCTTAAGCGAGCCTTCACCGCTGATGGCCTCAACGCGCCGCACGCCCGAAGAAACGCTGCCTTCACTCATGATCTTGATCAGGCCGATTTCACCTGTGGCATGCGTGTGTGTGCCGCCGCAGAGTTCAGTGGAAAATTCACCGATCTTCACCACGCGGACGCGCTCGCCGTATTTTTCACCGAACAGCGCCATGGCTTTGTATTCATTGATGGCCACGTCGATCGGAACATTTTCAATGGTATCCACGGGCGTGTTGCGCAGGACGTGCTTATTCATCAGGTCTTCAATGTCCTGCAATTCCTCGTCGGCCACGGCGGCGAAGTGGGAAAAATCAAAGCGCAGATGGCCGGGATCAACCAGCGATCCGGCCTGCTTCACGTGTTCGCCCAGAGTTTCGCGCAGCGCGGCGTGCAGAAGGTGAGTGGCGGTGTGGTTGCGCATGGTCGATTCGCGCACGTCCACGTGGACAACCGGATCAACTTTCATGCCGACAAAAATCGGCTGGCGCGCCTTGACTTTGTGCGCGCGCACGCCCTGCACCGGCATATAGCAGCCATTCACTTCAGCCACGATGCTTGAGTGCGTCTCGTCGTAGAGGATTCCGATGTCGCCGACCTGGCCGCCTGAGTCGGCATAGAACGGTGTGTGATCCAGCACGACCTCGCCCTCTTCGTCGGGGTTCAGCGCTTTGACTCCCTGGCCGTCTTTTACGACCGCAAGAACTTCGCTGCCTTTTGATCGGGTCGAGCGATAGCCTTCAAACTCGGTCTTTTTCAGGTCACGATAGACCGGCGACGCCGTCTGTTTGGAGCCGCCCTTCCATGACGCACGAGCGCGTTCGCGCTGGGCCTGCATGGCGCGCTCAAAGCCTTCCACGTCCACGCTGACGCCGGCATCGCGGCAGGTGTCCATGATGAAGTCAAAGGGCAAACCAAAAGTGTCATAGAGCTTGAAAGCGTCTTCACCGCGATAACGCAATTCGCGGGCGCTCTGGTACTGGTGTTGCGCCAGCTTCGCGCGTGACATGCCCTGTTCACCCAGCGGATCGCGTGCGAGCGCGGCGCGCTGGCTGTCCGCTTTTTCCTTGCGCAACTGCTTCAGGTCGGCTTCAAGCCGGGCCAGGCCAGCATCCAGGGTGTGGGCGAAGCGGCGCTCTTCTTCAAAAACAATCTTGGAGACGCGCTCTACCTGTTCCACCAGCTCTGGGTAAGCATCTTTCATCAGGTCGCGGACGGCCTTTACCATTTCATGCATGAACGGCTTGGTGGCGCCGAGCAGGCGTCCGTGGCGTATGCCGCGACGCAGGATTTTGCGCAGCACATAGCCGCGGCCTTCATTCGCCGGCAGTATCCCATCTGAAATCAGGAAAGTGACTGCGCGTGCATGATCGGCGACGACGCGCAGGCTGGCCGCTGAGCGCGAACCCTTTTCCGCCGCCAGTTCTTTTTCCAGGTCGACGCCGATGAGTTTTGCGGCGGCTGCCAGCAGAGGCATAAAGAGGTCAGTATCGTAATTTGAAATTTTGCCTTGCAGGACAGATGCGACTCGTTCCAGTCCCATGCCTGTATCGATGGACGGCCGGGGCAGCGGGTTGAGCGTGCCCGTATTGTCGCGATCAAACTGCATGAAAACGAGGTTCCAGATTTCCACGTAGCGCCCGCATTCGCAGGGGAACATGCAATCGGCATGGTCTTCGTCAGAAGCCGCGGGCCCCATGTCGTAATAAATCTCGCTGCACGGGCCGCAGGGGCCGGTATCGCCCATTTGCCAGAAGTTGTCCTTCATGCCCATTTCAAAAATGCGCTCTTTGGAAACGCCGACGGCACGCCAGTGCGTTTCCGCTTCGTCATCGCGCGGGATACCCTGCTCACCCTTGAAGATGGTCACGTAGAGATTGTCGCGGGAGATGCCGAACCAGTCCGATGAAGTCACCAGCTCCCAGGCGTAAGAGACCGCTTCCGCCTTGAAGTAACTTCCAAAGCTGAAATTGCCCAGCATCTCAAAAAACGTGTGGTGGCGCTTGGTGAAGCCAACGTTCTCCAGGTCATTGTGTTTGCCGCCGGCGCGGACGCACTTTTGCGATGTGGCAGCCTTGTTGTAGTCGCGCTTCTCCACGCCCAGAAAAACATCCTTGAACTGGTTCATGCCAGCGTTGGTGAAGAGCAGCGTGGGGTCGTTGGCAGGCGCCAGTGACGATGAGTGCACGCGCTTGTGCCCTTTGCTTTCAAAGAAGCGCAGGAATTTCT
>DASXIL010000486.1:0-4064 GCA_036497985.1 Candidatus Angelobacter sp.
AAGCGCACATTTTCTTTATCGCTTACACGCTCGACGGCCAGAACGAGCATCGGCCGCTCACGTTCTCATTCAACGGCGGCCCGGGCTCCGCTTCTGTCTGGCTTCACATGGGCGCAATTGGCCCTAAGCGTGTGCGCATGCAGCCTAATGGCATGATGCCTCCGCCGCCGTATCAATTGGTGGATAACGAGCAAACCTGGCTTGACCAGACTGATCTTGTTTTTATCGACCCGGTGGGCACCGGCTACAGCCGCGCCGTGAAACGCGATCAGACAAGAAAATTCCTTGGTCTCAAGAACGATATCGAGTCCGTGGGTGAATTCATTCGTCTTTATCTCGGACGTTATGAGCGCTGGTCGTCTCCGCTGTTTATGGTGGGTGAAAGCTATGGCACCACGCGCGCGGCAGGACTTTCTGGTTATCTGGTAGAACATGGCGTCGCCTTCAATGGGATCATGTTGATTTCCAGCATCCTGAATTTCCAAACCACCGACGGCTCTCCCGGCAACGATCTTCCTTTCATACTGTTTCTGCCCACCTACGCCAGCGCCGCGTGGTTTCACAAGAAACTGGGCCCTGAGTATGAACAGAATTTTGACAAACTGCGTTCTGAAGTCGAACAGTGGGCCGCCGGTCCCTACGCCGACGCGTTGGCAAAGGGCGATCGTCTTACCCCGCAGGAGCGGCAGGATGTAATCGATCATTTGGCTCGCTACACCGGCCTGAGCAAGACTTACATCGACGAAAGCAACCTGCGTATTGATGAGTCGCACTTCACCAAAGAGCTTTTACGCGATAAGCGCCTGACCATCGGTCGACTCGACAGCCGGTTTACCGGCACTTCAAGCTCTAACGTCGATGACACCGCCAGCTTTGATCCCAGCATGAGCGCCATCCGTCCGCCTTATACCGCAATGTTCAATCAGTACGTGCGCAGCGAACTGGGCTACAAATCAGATCTGGAGTATTACATCCTCGGCGGCGGATTCCGCTTTGACGAGTGGGATTGGGGCGTACAGCGCGGCGGCTTCCCTCATACCGCCCGGTCACTTAAAGATGCGTTCGACAAAAATCCGTTTATGAAACTGTTCGTCGGCTCTGGTTACTTCGACTTGGCGACGCCTTACTTCGCCACGCAATACACGCTAAACCACATGAATCTGGACCAGGCCCAGCACGCCAAGGTCAGTCTTGGCTATTACGGCGCCGGGCACATGATGTACATCCAGGATTCGTCTTTAGGAGAGCTGAAGAAAGATGTGGGGACGTTTATTGCGAACGCGCTGAAGTAAGAGCCGGCACTGGAGCCTGTTGTGGCTGGGACTGGCGATCAATCGAAAGGCTGTTGGTTGAGACCCCGCTTCTGGACAACAGGGTCCGGCTTACGCTCGTGCGCCCACCAGAACACCAACGCAACCAGGGTGACCACCATGAGGAGGGCAGCCGCGCTACCCAAGACGTCTCTCCACCGCACCGTGCCTTGCCATGTCAGTTTCTGGAATAAGGCCGTGCCCACGAGAAAGGCGCCAACAATGCTGGCAACGCCCAACGCCGCATTTGGGTTGAATTCCAGATCCTCGACAACAGGGTCGCGCTTACCCTTCTGCTCCCACTTACGCTTGTGTCCCCACCAGATCAGCAGGGCAAGCAGGGCGACCATTATGAGGACGCCAGCCGTGTTACGCAAGACGTCTCTCCACTGCGCCGTGCCTCGCGCTATCAGTATCAGGACTGAGACCGCGATCACGAGAGAGGTGGGGACAATGACAAACGATAGATAAGTGAGGCTAATTCGTGGGTCCTGATCATCGACCGGGACCTTGCGGACGCGGGACACATCCACAGAAAGAGCGTATGCCACCACCAGCAGCCATGGATCCCAGAGCGAGGGCGTGATGATTTCCAGCGCCAGCGGCGCCAGCAAAATGAGCAGCCGGAACAAGCCATCGGAGGACAAGGGGAAGAAGTACTGGAGTTGATCGAGCGCGGGCGCTAACGGCGGCGCCAGCCGCAGGACAAGAACGGCGCCCAACGCCATTACGTCCGTTGTCACTGCCCACTGCCTCGCCGACGCGGCATGGCCCAGGTTGCGCCACAGGTCCCAACTGAGCAGCACGATCAGCGTTGGGCAGAATGCGCGAATAAAATTACGGGCGAACCTCCCGGGCAGCCAGTCCATAAGACGTTCCTAACAAAACTGCTGTTTGCCTCCCGCTTTAGGAAGCGCAAACTCATTCTGGCCTATTTTTGCGATTACTAACCTGTAATTTTTTATGGGCCCGCTAAGTCGAAAGCCCGCTTCAATTTAGTCCTGATTGGTTTGCGATTCTCATCCGCATTTCGTGTGCCACCCCGGGCACATTTCATGGCTTCGCAAACGGTCTCTCTAGCTCAGGAGATTGCGGCGTGAACAGCTCCGCCCCGTTCTCGGTAATTCGCATGTCGTCTTCCAACCGCACACCGAATTCTCCGCGAATATAAATTCCCGGCTCATCGCTGAACGTCATGTTAGGCGCCAGCGGCAGAGTGTTCCCGCGGACAAGATATGGCCATTCATGCCCGTCCATACCGATGCCGTGGCCCACACGATGCGTCAAGTGCTTGTAGTCCGGACCGTAGCCGGCGTCGGTGATCACTTTGCGCGCGGCCGCATCCACAGCCTGGCATTCAACGCCCGGCTTTGCCGCAGCCAGCGCCGCTGACTGTGCCTTGTGCACGATGTCAAATACCTGCTTCATCTTGTCAGTCGGCTTGCCCAACACGACGGTACGGCTGATGTCGGATTCATAGCCTTCCACCTTGCAGCCGCCATCCATCAGCAGAATCGTACCTTCGCGGATCACCTGAGGCTTTGCCGAACCATGCGGTAAAGCGGAGTTCTCGCCCACCTGTATGCTTGCGCCACCTTCGAATCCCTGCTGCGCGTGCGCTGCCTGTACCATGGCGCCAAAATCGTTCTGCGTCATGCCTTCTTTGGTGGAACGATAAGCCGCCTCGTAGGCCGCAAGCGTGACTTCATTCGCCAGTTGCATGAGTTGCAGTTCGTGCTTGCTCTTGATCATCCGGCAGCCCGCCGTGACAGGCGTTGCGCTTACCAGGTGCAAGCCCGGCGCGGCTTTGCTCAGCCCCTCACTGAACACATAGCGGACGGTCTCCTCCATCCCCATGTTTCCGGTGGTAAGGTTTCTATCTTTCAGCCCTTCGGCAATCCGCTGATACGGGCTTTCGTCTTCCTGCCAGGTGCGGACTTCTGCATTGTTTCCGCCGGGACCGCCGGCAATCTGCTCGCGCGCGCGGTCTTCCTCAAATGCCGGACAAACATAAAACGGATTCCCTTTTACCGGCAGAATCACCGCAAACAGACGTTCGCTCATCCACCAGTGAATGTTGGTGAAATAGACCAGTGACGTTCCGCCGGTAACCATGATGGCGTCAATCTTATTTTCGCCCATTAGCTGCCGTGCTCTCTCGATCCGCTGCTCACGCTCCGGGGAGGTGATCGGCTTGGCTTCCGCCTTGCGCGACTTCAATTTCGCAATGGCCTCGGGCTGTTTCGTTTTGCCCTCCGCCTCGACGGCAAATGCTATGCCCGGCTGTCCTAAACCAACTGTTGCTATTCCAGCGGTCTGAAGAAAACTACGACGCGAAAACTTCATCTGATCAAGAGCTCCTTTTATGAATCTTTTCTGAAATCCCGAATGCGCGGGTTTTCGCGCTGAGGGATCGCTATATTCTTCCCGTGTATATCGGTTCTACGCTTCCGAACCTCGCAACCTATTACTAGGTCTGCCCACAGTTCTTCGTGGCCATAGGGATCCCTCGCTTTGCTCGGGACTTCGAAAGATCCCTGCGTCTCCGCCGGAAAAAGCTAATTCCCCGCCGACTGCTGAGTAAACTTCTTCACGTCGGCCGAGGTTCCCTTCAGCAGATCGCGCAGAATCGTGACCTCGGCCGTCATGCCGGTCTTAATTGAAGGTTCTGCAACGGGCGCAAACAATGGCGAGTGATTGCTCGGCAACTGCTTGCCTGATGCCTTTGCTTCTGCCAGCTTTTGTGGATCGGCA
>DASXIL010000487.1:0-2549 GCA_036497985.1 Candidatus Angelobacter sp.
CTCACTATCCGCCGCGCCCAACTCGCTCACCAGCCGGTTGTAGATCTTCATCGCCGCCGCCCGGGAAGAAAGCGGTTCTGTATCGGTAATTCCGCGAATGACGGGAAAGGAATATTTGGCCTGGCGATTGGCGGGCAGGCCCATCACCACGCCATTGGCGTCAATCAAGCTGATGCGTGAGCCAATCTGGGCAAATGCCACCGGCGTCCGCTCGTGGATAGTCACGGCAATGCGGTTCGGCAGCAGCCGCATCACTGTCGCTTCCTGCACCCACGGAATCAGTTCCAGTTGTTTCTTCCGCTCGTCCAGCGGGACAAAGAAAACATTGCGGCCAATGTCTGCGCCGGCCACTTCCATCACGTGGGCTCGCGACGCATTCTTGACCCCAGTGATCTCGACGGCGTCACTGGATTGAATGCGGAACCGCCATGACGTCATGCCATAGCTGTAAGCCCACGCAGAAAGACCGCCGCAACCCACCACCACTGCGTCAATCAAGCCGGCAATCTTTAACTGGCTTGCTGCTTTTTTCGGAATCGCATTGCGACGCACCGGCACGCGCCTGTTTGTTCGTAGAAACTGTGCCTCTTCGCCATCCAGATCCAGGTCAAGATCTTCGCGATTGATCAGCAGTTCGGAGTCATCGTCATCCATGGCGATGGAGCGCCGATCAGCAGATGAACGAGAACGTGATGAACTTTTTGAATCGTTGTCGGTGGAAGTACGGGAATTGGCTTGCGCTCCGAGCTTTAGCTCAGAGTTGGCGGAGCGGCTTGAGCGCCCCTTGGAGACAACATCATCGTATTGTGTCAACTCGATAGAGTCGCGCGCCATTAAATCGCGGTCGACGGAGTTGTGCGCCAGCACGAACCAATATATCCGGTTTCTTTCCGTTTTGTTACCAGAATTTTAGGGTGAGACCGATTTTTTTAGGGTTTGCAGGGGAGTGGCCGGTTTGTGAAGGGAGCCGGAGACGGAGATTGGTCTTTGAGGTTCGTTGAGGAGCTATCTACTTCCAAAAAATCAAATCGCTGTGCCCCCGCTTAGTGTAATGATCGTGTTCAGGAAGGCTCTCAATTCTGGACATTGAGCGGCAGCGATACCAAGGTCCTTTCCCCTCAAGATACGATTTGCATCTCTCGGCTTTGAATAGTCGTCCCGGCAGGCTCCAATCCTGAACATCTCACGAATATGATAAGAGGGGGGATGCATGTGATTTACAGTCTCGGGAAGGCCCGCGGGGGCGTTTCGGTTGTGACCTGCTAGCTTTTGGATATCTTTCCAGTAAGGTAATAGCCAAGCCTCGAAATCGAACTGTGCTACGTGGGGGTGAAATAATGGATTCGGGCCGACCCATTGACGCAATTTTGCCTTTGCATCCGCAGCATTTTGAAAATCGTTTGTACCTGTATACACGTCTGTCAAAGCAATGACAGCGTCGGACGACTCTTGACCGCTCAGCAGGGTATCGACTTTACGACGAAGGCCCTCGCCCATTGGTATTCTTCCGTGATAGGGAAACATGTCGAGCTTGGGCATCTTGCCAGCAAGTTTCCCCTTTAGAAATGCGATTAAGTGGGGCTTAAATGCTGTTTCAGTCTTGCCTTCAACAAGAATAGTAAGCTTCAAGGGCGAGCTCCAAGACGACCACTGCTCCAGAGCTCATCAAGAGAATAGTCTCTTAACCACTTTTCAAGATCCAGTTCATTCGCCCATTTCAAGGTGGTCATTCCGTCGTCAGTCGAATCCATTATCAGAATTTCATTGGGCTGAAGGAAGCGAATTAGACGATCCGAATGGGTCGCCACAATCAACTGCGTTCGGTTCGAAGCCTCGCGTAATAAATCAGCAAGAAGACTTAGCAATTCTGGATGCAAGCTCACTTCGGGCTCATCTAGGAGTGTAAGCGCTGTCAAACCCGTACTCTGTAGCAAGGTGGCGAGCCACAAGAAGCGGAGTGTGCCTTCAGAAAGCTGGTGCAAGTAAAGAGGCTGCGAGAAATCCGTTTCACGCCATGCAAGTGCAATAGTGCCGGCAGCCACGGGCGGAAAATCAAGGCGATCAAAACGAGGAAAAGCAGCATGAAGTGCGTCTTCGATTGCTTCAAAACGGTCTCGCTCGGTTTCGCGCAAATAATACAGACAGGCCACCAGTTCTTCGCCGTTGCGGCCAGGAAGGGTTGCGGGACGCATTGATTGAGGCAAGCGTACTGGTGATCTGGGATCTACATTGAGCACGTGGTAAGAAGTCGAAGAAGATAAGCGGTTGCGAAAATCTTCTGGTTCCCGAAACATTTTCGGAACCTGTGATAGAGAGGTTTCGAGCGGCTTGTGGTCCCAGGTGGGGCGCTGGAGTTTTCTTTCGTCAGCTTCGAAATATTTGATGTCCGGGCCATGAGAATCAATGTGCAGAAATGGCTGAGCATAGCCTGCGCGCTTTTGGCTCAGCTTTTCCTCGGTTATGGAGTAAGCAACCCCTTGAGGTTGTAGTCTCAATGAATATTCGAGGGGTTCGTGCGCTGGCACGGTCATCGATATACTGAGGCGCAG
>DASXIL010000488.1:0-10824 GCA_036497985.1 Candidatus Angelobacter sp.
AAACTAACGGCCCCCGTGATTATCGCTACTAAAATCTTTACATCCACGCTGTCCACATCCACAATCCGACTAGGCATATGTTCTCCCGGGGCAGCTTATTATAAAAAAGACGTCCCAACCTGCGATCGTAGCCTCCTAAGGGGCCGAGGCCCAAAGTGTCTTCGCCTGGTTGAAAGTTCTTTTGCTTGCAATAGTTCCCTTGCTCAAAGATAATGTGGATGCCGCAAATACCCCACAAATTCAATATCCAGCTTTGTATTTGCATGTATGACCGAACCTGCAGATGTATCCAAACAGCTCGATCCTCCCCCGGCCAAAACGCGCGACCCTTTCCGTTTCAGGCTGATAGGGGACATCAACGTTGCGGGGGTGAGCGTGGCACTTGTTGGGATTACTGTAGCTATCGTTCTGGGTTTGATGAGGATTAACAGCGCTCAGAAAGCTCTTGGCGTGCAGATCCAGAGCGTTGAGCGCAAAGTGGAGGCCCAGGGATTCACGCTCACCTCTCCGGTTGAGGGGAGCAGCGTCAATCTCACCGACATAGTTCGAGGCAAAACCCCTTTTCCTGCCCAGAACACATACCTCGTAATCACTCCATTGGAAACTGGCGATGATTACGTTCAGGATGGACCAATCAAAATCAACAGCGGCGGCCTATGGACGGCCCATGGCAGGTTTGGCACGGGTGAGGTTGGCGTGGGCCAGAAGTTCCTGGTACGGGCTCTGAGCACCAGGTCTGTGTTGCCGGCTGGAAAACTAACAGATGTGCCCGAGGATGCAATATTCTCTGACGCGGTTACGGTGGTTCGTCGCTAGAAACCAGGGGAAGAAAGGAGCGATCATGTATAGAAAAATATCGATGGCGTTCTTGGTGGTTGCTTGCAGCGCGTTCGTGGTAGTTGTGGCGTCCAAGCAGTTCTCGACCTCGGCAAACGGAAACATGAGAGCCAGCGCTGCAATGCCGCTGGCTTCCCGCGTCGCAGTCGATCCTATCCAGATTACTTCTCCCACTGATGGCGCCACGGTGCCTGAACGGCCATTTGTGGAAGGGACGGTTTCTGATCCTAATGCTACGGTCTGGGTGGTGATTCATCCCATGGAGGTCTCTGACTACTGGGTCCAACCCAAAACCAGCATGAGGGGTGGCGGCCGATGGAAAGTCCAGGTTTATGCGGGCCGTCCGGGGACTCCCGATGTCGGAAAGCACTTTGAGATTCGCGCCGTCGCTAATCCGAAGCAACCCCTTCGTGAAGGAATAAAGTTAACGGATTGGCCGAATGCCCAACTCCAGTCGCCTATCATTGAGGTCGTCCGCGGAAAATAACTGCAGTGCGCACCAGCGCCTGCGCCGTTAGCTTACTTCGGCTCCAGCCTTAGCTCATGCTCTTTGCTCGCCTGCACGCCCGCATCGGTGAATGCCAGCGGGAAAGTTTTGTTGTTGTACCAGGCGTCCCAGTGGTCCATGTAATGCGGGCTGAAGGGCTGGCCGGATTCGCCCAGCACGATATTGAAAGTTGACGCGTCAAGGTTGGAGAAATCCACGGTCATACGCTCAGACGGGCCAAAGCCTCGGCCTACCTGCTTTACCGTATAGCCTCCGCCGGACTGCGGCTTGGTGCCTGGCCCGGCAACGCTCATGTGTCCATGCAGAATAGGAAGCCCGTTGAAGATAGGATGGCTGATCACCAGCGGATAAACTTCGCCGTACTTCCAGGTCTTCAGGTCGGTGGGCGCGTCTTTCAGCGCTTTTTCGACGGCGGTGGTAAGAAGGTCATTAAAGTTGTCATACCCCGGAGGCAGCCAGCGCGCCGGCTGATTGGCGATGATGTTTTCCAGCGCCACGGCGGCTTCTGACCATTCGTAGTTGTCGGCGTCATTGCCTAGTTTGGGATCGAGCAGCATCTCCCACAAGAAGCGGCGCGTTCGCACTTCAATAGTCGGCGCGACGGAGTCGACCAGCATGCGTCCGTCCCAGCCGCGCATTAGGTCGGCGGCGCTGCGCGTGCGGTCCGTGGCTTTGGCGCTGTGGTCGATTGCGTAGACCATCTTGTCGGCAAAGAAGCGATCGTATTCAGACGTAATGTCAGTCTGCAGGGCCAGCATGTCTGCCGGAGAAAACTTTTTGTCCGTCTTCAGCACTTTGTAGATGCGCTCTGTGCGATACGGCGGAAACCACTGCGTCGCCAGCTGATACGGATATCCTGCCGGCGTGATCTTGGCGTTGGCCGTGGCGATAATCCCCGAAGGCGGATTGTAGAGGCTCGGCAGCTTGTCAAAAGGCAGATAGCCGGTCCAGTCATGTTTGCCGTCTGCGCCGTTCACAGGCACGGTGCCGTCGCCGGCGGCGCGAATAGGTACAAAGCCCATGGGCTGGTAGCCAATGTTGCCGTCGATATCGGCATAGACCACGTTTTGCGAGGGCGTGGCAAAAGCCGAAAGCGCTTTACGGAACTCGTCCCAGTTCTGCGCTGAGTCAAGATCAAACAGCGGCACGCTGATGGCATGTGGATCATAGACCAGCCATCCCAGCGCAATCTGCCGCGTTTCTCCGTGCAGTAGCGGCGTGACGATTGGCCCATGCCGCGTGACGGTTACATCAAACGCCACGTCGGGCTTGCCCTTGACGCGAATTATCTGGTGATCGATCTCAGGTTTCTGCCAGCCTGTGGGCGTTTGGTATTCACCGGCGGCGTTGAAGTTTTCAATGAACAGGTCCTGCACGTCAGGATTGAGGTTGGTAAAGCCCCACGCTATGCGTTGGTTGTGTCCTACGCTGATGAACGGGAGCCCGGGCAGGGAAAAGCCTTCAATGTTGAAGTCGCCGGAGTGGAGTTGCACTTCATACCACACGCCGGGGACGCGGTGCGGCAAGTGCATATCGTTTGAGAGCAGCGGCTTGCCGGAAACCGTATGCGCGCCGGAAACAACCCAGTTGTTCGATCCCGGCAGGCACGCTTCGCAGGCGTCGTCATTCATACGGGGCAGAGATTGCGGCGGAGCAAAGGGCGATAGATGACTGGCTTTTCTGAGAATGTTTGCTGGCGGGTTTTGTATTGGAGCCGAATCGCTGCTGGTCCCCGCTTCACTGGCCGGCGGATGGTCATGCCATGAATCCGGCGGATACAAATCGGCCATCAGCTCCGGAGAAAGCTTGGCGCCGATCTTTTCCCGCCAGTATTCGGTTTCATACTGCGGGTTCAGCAACTGGCTCATTCCAATACCAATGAGCAATGCGTCTGTCACTGTCCACGGCCGCGGCTTGTAGCCAAGAAGGGTGAACTCCATTGGGAGCTTTTTACTATGCTCGTCGATAAAAGCATTTACGCCTTTGGCGTACGCCTCAAAATATGCGCGATCGCGCGCCGGAAGCTGCTGCGTCACGCGCTCGGCAATCACGCGCAGGCGCATAATGCGCTGCTGCTTGTCATAATCCACCCACGTCTGGCGCGGACGCACCGCAGCAGTAGAACGAGAAACCGGCTGCGGCGGCGCGCTGGACGCAGGAAAAATCTCCGCCATCTCTCCACCCACGGCGCGACGCGTAAGGTCCATCTGCCACAAACGGTCTTGCGCCGTCACGTAACCCTGGGCGAAGAACAAATCTTCAAGCTTTGCCGCCGTAATGTGCGGGACGCCGTGCGTGTCTCGGACGACCGATACTGGCGCTTGCAAGCCGGCCACGATGATGGTGCCATCGAGCTGCGGCAGGGCAGAGCGCGCGCCGTTATAGAACCAGAGGAACGCCAAAGTCCCGGCGACAAGCACCAGCAGCAGGAGCCAGAGGATAATCCTGAGCAGAATGCCGAAAAAGCCTTTGCGCGCGGCAGGAGCAGCAACAGTTGTAACCATGGGCCACGATTCTACGGGAACGGGAACAAAGACCACAATCGGCATGGTTGCCGCAGGGTATAATGAAAATGAATTTCATTTTCATTTGGCATTTTTTGGGGGCCGATTTACCACATGCTGCAACGACGGATTGACGATCATGCGCCGCCTTCGCGCGAGTCCATGCGCGAAGCCCAGGAAATCTTTTTCAAGCACTTGAAGCGCGTCGGGCTCAAGCATACTGACCAGCGCGACACCATCCTGCGAACCTTTCTTGAAACGCGCGATCATCTTTCGACAGACGAGCTTTTCCGCCTCGTTCGCAAGAAAGATGCCAAGATCGGCTTTACCACGGTTTACCGCACACTCAAGCTGCTGGCGGAGTGCGGACTGGCCAGCGCCGTCCCGTTCCCAGACGGCATGGCGCGCTATGAGCACCAGTTCAACCGCCGCAATCATCACCACATGGTCTGCACGGAATGCGACGCATCGGTTGAATTTTTCTCTCCCGAGGTAAACAAACTGGAAGAAGAAATCGGGCGCAAATATCACTTTGACGCCACGCGCCACAACTTCCAGATTTACGGCGTCTGCGAAGATTGCCGCAAGAAGAGCCGCCGCGCGATCTAGTCCGCCCGTCCCGATGTTTATTTGCGCTTTGGCGCTGTTCCATTGGGCAAAATATGGGTTGCTCTAAGGTCTTTCCTCTGCCTCGCCGTACCATACAATAGTCTTAATACACTAGGTTTGCCCGCGTGTTGTTGGAGTTGGAAATGCGGACGAGTGCGCCCAAAAAACTTCCGGAAAAGATTGCAGAGGCGCATCCCTCCGCACCACTTTCCAGCGACGATCCACCTAGGATCGAAGCACAATATAGTTCCATCATTGACCAGTTGCCTCAGGCGATGTGGGTGGCTGATTCACACGGAGCAATCACCTATTGCAATCAACAATGGTATGAACTCACGGGCCTGACCTGCGATCAGACCGTCGAAAAGGGATGGACCTCCATTCTTCATCGTGAGGACCGCCCGCGCGCGCTGGCGAACTGGCGTAAGCTGATTGCTTCCGGCGTCACGACTCAGGCAGAATACCGCTTTCGCCGTGCCCGGGATGGCGAGTACCGCTGGCATCTCGTCCAGCTACTGTCATTGAAGAACGGGGAGAGGTCCGTGCTGCAGCGGGCGGGCATTGCCGTGGACATCCACGCCCAGAAGGCCACCGAACTTGAACTGAGAAAAAGGGAAGACCAGCTGAATCTGGCCGTTGAAGCCGGGCGATTTGGCACCTGGGACTTTTTTCTTGCGGAACACAGATTCAGTTCATCCTATCGCGCACGGGCCATGTTTGGCCGCCCGCCGGACGTTGAGCTTACATTCGAGGAGTTCGTCGGCATGCTCCACCCTGATGACCGGAATATTCTGCACCAGGCCTACATACGGGCGTTGGAGCCCAGCGGCCTGTCTGAGTTTGAGATTAACTATCGCATCATTCGGACGGATGGCACCGTGCGCTGGATTGCCGCACGGGGTAAAGGCATTTTTTCCGGGGCCGGAAGTGAGCGCAAGCCGGTTCGGTTGATCGGCACCGTGCAGGACATTACGGAAAGAAAAGCGGCGGAAGAAGCGCTGCGTGAGTCGGAAGAGAAGTTCCGTACCGCCTTCCACTCCAACCCGGAGGCGATGACGATTACCACGCTGGCGGATGGCGTTTATCTGGATGTGAATGACGCTTTCCTGCGCGTGACAGGCTTTTCTCGAGAGGATGTGATGGGACGCAAGTCTGTCCACGTTGGTTCATGGGTTGAGCTCGAGCACAGAGCGCGGATGGTCCAGGCGTTGGCGGCCTGTGGCCGGCTGGAATCGATGGAAACCAGCTTTCACAAGAAAAATGGAGAGATTTTCCAGGCGCATCTCTCCGCGGAGATGATTGAAATCGGCAACATTAAATGCGTGCTGGCCACCAGCCAGGATGTTTCCGAACGCACGCGTGTGACCGAAGAACTTCGCCGATCAGAAGAGCAATACCGCTCCCTCATTGACCGTGCGCCCTATGGTATCTGCCGGATCAGCGCGGAGGGCCGCTTCTTGCTGGTGAATCCGGCGCTGGCAAGGATGCTTGGCTATGAGAGCCCATCTGAGTTGCTGGAACTCGATCTGGCCACGCAGGTTTATGAAGACCCGGCGGAACGTACGCGTATCATCTCCACAGTGACGCAGGACATGTCCAAAGCACCGCCTATTGAAACCCAATGGAAGCGACAAGATGGCCGAATTATCACTGTGCGTCTTGCCGGCACTCCCATCCGCGATGGACAGGGAAGGTTGCTGCACTCTGAGGTGTTTGTGGAACGCGTGGCCGGGCAGTGACATGGCGCGCCGAGCTAACTAGCGCCAATGCACTATTGCAGTCTTAAGTATTGCTGTTGTTTCCATCCGGAGGAAGAGTGGTCGCAAGCCCGGTTCTGCTGGAAATCTCACCCGCTACAATGCTTCTGTGCTCACCTTGCGGCGATATCAGCCACGGGATTTTTCGCGCCTGCTGGAAATCGATCAGTCGTGCTTTGTTGAAGGCATCGCATATTCGCCGCAGGAGATGCGCTATTTCCTCGATATGCCCACCGCCATATCGCTGGTTGGTTTGCAGGATGACGAGATCATGGGCTTTGTGATTGCGGACCGCTTTCGTCCCAGACGCGCTTCGCGCTCCATGGGCAAGATCATTACGATTGACGTGGCCCCGCAGGCACAGCACAGCGGCCTGGGCACGCTGCTCATGTCGTCAACCGAGGCCGAACTGAATCAGGCCGGCTGCGATTACGTGTCGCTGGAAGTCGCCGTCGATAACGAGCCCGCGCTCAGGTTTTACAAGAAGCACGGCTACTCCGTGCTGAAAATCCTGCCGCATTACTATCTGGATTCAATCGACGGGCTTCTGATGGGGAAGAGACTGTGAGTCACTTGCACGGTAGTTGAAATCTGAAGTAACGTGACCGCCGACACAGTCTTGGCTAAGCTTACGGTATGCGTGGTCGCACTTTCTGGCAGCAATTCGGAGTTTTTTCGGAATGGGGTCTGCAGGCCCTTGTCCTTCCCCCTCTGCTAGCGGTATTGATTTTGTGCTGCGTAATTCTGGTCGTTGAATGTGTACGGCGGAAACCCTTACACAGTGGACTGTGGCATGGGCATTACTGGTTGGTATTGACGCAACTGCTCTTTTTCCCTGCAATAATCGCGGTGGGGGTACTCTATCCTTCGGCCACTACGTGGCCAAATCCTCAACCGAATGCGATCGGTAATCTCTGGCTGAATGTCCTATTTTGTGGCTCTGTGTGGATGGGTGCCTTCTGGATATACAAAATGAAGGGATTAAGATGGTTTGCAGCAAGTCTTGTGGTCCTGCAGCAAGTCGTTCTTATAGGGGCAGGTTTTATTGCGGGTATGAGCGTAAGTGGCGAGTGGCTTTGATACTGGGCTCGGAAAACATTTCTCTCGAAAGTTTGCACTCACTTCTGAGGACTTCGATATTTCTCCTCATTCGTCCTAGGGCTGAAGCTTTAACGACAGCATAGCCGCGCATGTTAGAATCGCGATTTTCATGCCTACTCGCTCTGCTCTCAGAATCGCCATCGATAGTGGCGGCACATTTACTGACTGTGTCTGGCTGCACGAGTCCAACCTTCGCATCCTGAAAGTTTTTTCCACGCCCGCAGATCCGGCCCAGGCCATTGCCGACGCGGTGACCAGGATTGCAGGTGATGCCCAGGAGATCGTTGTGCTGCACGGGACGACGGTCGGGACGAATACGCTTCTGCAGCGCAAAGGCGCGCGCGTGGCTTTTGTAACGACCAAAGGATTTGAGGATTCGATTGAGATTGGCCGCCAGCAGCGTCCCAAGCTGTACGACTTTTTTTTTGAGAAGGATCCCGCGCTCGCGCCCTCTGAGCTGCGCTTCGGCGTCGATGAACGCACTTCCGCCGAAGGTACGGTGCTGCGCGCGCCCAGCTCTGAATCTTTGAAGGAGCTGGCCGCGCAGATCGCCGCGCAAGAGCCGCAGGCCATCGCGCTCTCTCTGTTGTTTTCTTTTGCCAATCCGCAAAATGAAAAAGCAATCGTTGTTGCGCTGGCCGGGCTCAATCTACCGCTTTCTGTTTCTCACCAGATCCTGCCGGAGTTTCGCGAGTATGAACGTGCCAGCACTGTGCTGGTCAACGCGTATCTGCAGCCGGTAATGCAGAGCTATTTGCAGAAGCTCCAACAGAAAGCTGGGGCAGGCAGCGGCAGGCAAGCGCGGATTTTCGTGATGCAATCCAGCGGCGGCATCACCGCGCTAGCGACCGCGGCAGAGCAACCTGTACGCACGGTGCTTTCCGGCCCGGCGGGCGGCATTGTGGGCGCAGCTGCGGTGGCAAAACGCAGCGGATTTGACCGCATCATTACGTTTGATATGGGCGGCACTTCGTCCGATGTCGCATTAATTGATGGACAACCCACCACAACCAATGAAGCCGATGTCGCCGGACTTCCCGTGCGCGTGCCGGTTCTCGATATTCATACCGTTGGCGCGGGTGGCGGATCGCTGGCGCGTTTCGACGCCGGAGGAGCTTTGCGCGTGGGGCCTGAATCTGCCGGAGCCGATCCCGGGCCAATCTGTTATGGCAAGGGTGAACGCCCTACCGTGACTGATGCCAATCTTTTATTAGGCCGCCTTCCTGCCGACCAGTTTCTTGGAGGCGACTTTCAACTCGATCTGCCGCGCACGCAAAAGATCGTTGCTCAATGGCTCAAGGAAAATCACAGCAGCCTTTCACCGGAAGAGTTTGCCGCGGGAGTGGTGCGCGTCGTGAATGCCAACATGGAAAAGGCGATTCGCGTGGTTTCCATTGAGCGCGGGCATGACCCAAGGCAATTTTCGCTGGTCGCGTTCGGCGGCGCGGGCGCAATGCATGCCTGCGAACTGGCCCATGCTCTGCGGATTCCGCGCGTGATTGTCCCTGCATATCCCGGCGCGCTCTCAGCGCTGGGCATTCTAATCAGCGATGTGGTGAAAGACCATTCGCGGACGATATTGCTGCGCGTCGCACCCGGCGTGGCTTTCTCAACACGGCTTGACCCGGTCTTTGCCGAACTCAAGCGCGGCATCGCGGCGGAGCTGAAGAAAGAAGATTGGCAGGGAAGAGCGCTCTTTGAGCCGAGCTGTGACATTCGCTATCGTGGCCAGGGATACGAACTGAACTTGCCCTATACCGTCGATGTGCTTAAGCGATTCCATGCGGAGCACAAACGTCGCTATGGTTACAGCAGTCCGGAGCGCGATCTGGAGATTGTGACCGTGCGGATGCGCGGGCGCGTAGCTTCGCCGGAAAAACTCTCACGGCTGAAGATAAAGGAAGAACAGGGCAGGATCAAATCTTCAAATCAGATGGTCCATTTTGCCGGACGTCGATACAAGACCCAGATAATCCCACGGTCTTCCATCCAGCAGGGCAAGCGTTACCGCGGGCCGGCGATCATCACAGAGTACAGCGCAACCACGGTAGTTCCACCCGGCCTGAAATATCAAAAAGACCGGGCCGGAAACCTGTTGATTGAACTGTAACGGCGTTTAGCGTCCGCGTGAGGATTTTCTGGCGGCGCGTGTCGTGTGGGTTGGGGTCTGCCTCACGGGAGTGCCTGCCTTCTTCTGCGGATTGCTTTGTTCCGATGCCTTCTTGGCCCACATCTTTTCCAGCTCGCGCATGTTTTTGGTTTTCATGCACATAAGAATGCCATAACCCGGCCGGTAAAGGCGAGTCACTTCGCTGGTGCCGCCGCGGACTAACAGACACCGCGCGGGAAGGATACCGCGCAGCAAAAAGCGCCCCTATCGGGACGCCTCTTGGTTGTGAAAGTAGAAGTGGAGTTATGCAACGTCCTTATCGCGCTCGATCCGGCGATCTTCTTCATTCTCGATCTTGGTTTCTTTCAGCTTGTCAGCCGCGTCACGGACGGCGTCTTTCGTTTTGCCAACGGCATTGCGGGCCTTACCTTCAGCCTGTTTTGCCAGACCCTCGGCCTGAGCTTTCTCATTGCCTGTCCACTCGCCAACCTGGCGCTCAACGCGTCCAGCAACGTCTTCCGCTTTTCCTTTAATGCGTTCCTTATCCATAATTAACCCCTTCCCTTGAGTTGGTTGTTCCTGCTATTGATGTCTTTACGGAGCCGCAAGGCAAACGCATCCTTGGGGTCCGTTGTTGCAATGTGTCCGAGGAGTCGCTCGGGGTTGAGTGCCTGCGGATTGCCTGAACGGCCCTAGACCGCGGCGCGTCTGCCGGTGATCAACTGGAATACCAGCGCGATCACAGCCAACACCAGCAATATGTGGATAAATCCACCCATGGTGTAGCTACTGACAACCCCCAACAGCCAGAGAACAAGCAAAACTACAAATAGTGTCCAAAGCATGTCACCCTCACAATACGTTCGTCGGTTAACGTTTTCGTAAACTAGCTAACAATCTCGTCAATAGCTTTGAAGCCAACAGGGCTAAGGCAGTTGCTAGAAATCGAGAGCTGCTGGAATTTACGGCCATAAGTCCTTTATTTGGCAGCACTAAGCCCGCGGTGCGGCGTTTAGGGAAGAAAATCAGGGGGTTAAGAGAGAAGCTCACGGTGAGGGAGCAAATCGGGCTTCAGGCGTATCCGAATTCACTGACGCTTTTCAGGATTTATGCAGATAGTGTTACTGGCTGATTCCTCTATAGAATGGCGCAATGACATGGCCCATTGTCTTGTTTGCGATAGCCTTGGGTTTGCAACAGCCTCAGCACTTCCATATTGGAGAGATCGCTCTTTTCGGAACAATTGGCATTAATGTGCAGAAACTCCAATCGGCTCTTCCCATCCCAAAAGGAGAGCTCACTGACGAGCAAATATCAGAACTTTTTGAGCGCATCGATAGCACCGTGAACAGTGCGCTTGGCCACAAGCCTACAGATGTGAGAATGGTCTGTTGTAAC
>DASXIL010000489.1:0-5377 GCA_036497985.1 Candidatus Angelobacter sp.
GCGTCCGCATTGAGTTTGAATTTGAGAGCCGCAACTTCCTCAGGCATAACCACAGAAAAGACGGCTGTGACATGATCATCTGCTGGCGTCACAACTGGCCTGAATGCCCGCCGAACCTCGAAGTAATCGAATTAAGCAAAATTCTGGAACTGGCCTGAGCTAGCTCCCAGAGCCAACCATCATACTTTTCGCGTACTTAGTCCCTGCCCAGATCCAGGGATTCCTTTCTGAAACCCGTGATCAAAGCTGCCACCTTTCAATTTGTCCCTTCCGGCGCACCCACTTTCAACGGAGCGTTTTCTGGTCCCAGCGGGCCTGTGCGTTCGTCGCGCACGGCTAAATGCAGGATGTAACTGCCTTCGTCCAGCGCGAAAGATGTCCGGCATGGAAGATTGCTGTGCAGCACTTGTTAATAAGCGTCCGGTTTAGTGCGCTTTTTGTTCCCAGCAGCAGACTGGTGGTTTTCAGCCAGTTCGAATGGCTGCTATCAGCCGAATTCCTCCGCTAAGATCGTGAACCCCTCGTGGCCGGAAGATGAAGACTTGTCGAATTTACCGCAGGGATGAAATGCCGCTCCCGGACCGTGTTCATCGCACTCTTTCACACTTAGGAGAGGTTTTTAAATTGACAAAAAGGCGAACAAATGGTAAAGTCGAAAAATCGCTTTGGGGCAAAAAGCGGTGCAGTGGAAAGTCTTTACAACTAAAGCAATTGGCAACTGGCTAAAAGAAGCTCCCGGTGATTGGCTGTTGGTCGTTTGGCAAATCCAAACCGCCGAAATCGAGGAGAAATAAGCCCCTCTATTTTGCGCGTACGGCTTTAATCGCTAACCCCTACGCCCAAATCGAAGGGTGGTCGCTGAATTGCATGCAATCTGGAATGGCTTGGGATGGACCCTCTGAACTCTACGCCAATTTAGGATGGAGATTAGGGGGCGGGCGCGGAAATCGGGTACTTTGGATACTCTGCTTTCCAGTTGAAACCGCCCGCCAAGAGGTTCACAATCTCAGGCAATTAGCTGGGTTCGATTTCGGGTCGGTCCAAAACTGAGAAACCCCCTTGGATTATTGTCGCGGAAAAGAAACCATTCTTGTGGTGGATGACGAAGAGTCTCTGCGGACTGTCATCGTGGATTTGCTTGGCCATATGGGGTATTGCACGCTTTCCGCCGCCAACGGCCATGACGCCGTGGAACTGGCGCGGAGGTATCCCGGTAAGATTGACCTGCTGCTGACCGATGTGGTGATGCATCCGCTTCCCGGCCCTGCGCTGGCGGAAAAGCTGATGCGCTTACGGCCGGATATGAAAGTGATCTTTATCTCGGGTGATGCCTATGCGTCGCTGGCGCCGGACGGCGTTTTGAAGCCAGGAACCGTGCTGGTGCATAAGCCCTTTACCATGAGGATCCTTTCGGCCAAACTGCGCGAAGTGTTGGGAAATCCGACAACAGCTTGAAAATCCTGGCCTGAACTTGACGAAACCCGGGTGCGATCCAACGCTGCTGCGATTGGAAGCTGTTGGCCAAAGATGAGAAGATGACAGCCTTTTCGGCCCCTGAGAGCTGAATAATTGGGCCTCACCCAGAGCGTATATGCCAGGACACGCAGGCAGAGATTTTCTGACACACAAGGTTCCTTGGGCGCGCCTGTAAGCTATTGATAATAAACAGACAGAGCCGCTTGGCCCTGCTGTTGCACTATCCCTTGCCAGCAACAGCATTGGAAAGGGGCTCACCGTGAAGACTGGAGAAATGGCTGGCACCAAAAACTTCCTGATCTGGATGGGATTGTGGATCGCAGCATTGATGGTCTTGCTGCCCGCATTGGCCGGAAGCTAACGAGCGTAAACGGGAACCGAACGCGCGTGGTCGCTTTAGCTGACTGTCAGAATGATGGGTGGATGAAAACTGCAGTCGATTCAGAATATTTCTCGGCCCTCGGTTTGAAATCGCCCGGCGATCCGATCGGCAGGAAGACCCTGAAGCAGGTTCCGGCGCCGCCGCTGGCGCGTCGTGATCGAAAACGCAAACTTCCGCGATGTTTCATTACCAGGCTGTTGGCCAGCCACAGTCCCAGCCCGGTGCCTTTGAGTTCTTTGGTGGTAAAGAACGGTTCCAGCACGCGGTTGCGCAGCTCTTTTGGTATGCCTGGGCCGTCGTCATGGATGGTGAAAACCACGCCCTGAACGCCATGTGAACTGCCTTTACGGATACGAATGCAAAGCCCCCCGTGGTCAGGCGATGCGTCAATCGCGTTGCCGATCAGGTTGGCAAAAACCTGGCGCAGCTCGCCGGGAAATCCATGGATGCTGAACGCGGGACCTCTTTTGTAATCGACTGTCATGTGCTTCGCTTCCATCTGCACTACGTACAACCCGAGTACGGATTGCACCATGTCTTGCAAATCCAGTTCCACGGCAATCTTGGTTTCACGATGGAAAGAAAGTATCTGCTTGGTTATTTTGGCTACACGCTCCAGCTCTCTTGTCGCCAGTTTCAAAAATTCCTGGACTTGCTCCTGGTCATCCGTATGCGTGGACAGATAAATCAGGTTCGTTAAGGCTTCCAGCGGGTTATTGATTTCATGCGCGATGGTCTGGGCCAATCTTCCGGTGGCTGCCAGCTTTTCCGTGTGGCGCAAAGTTTCTTCCGCCAGCTTGCGCTCCGTGATGTTAGTCAAGACCACAATGGAGCCAAAGCGCTGCTCGCCGGTCATCACCGCGTCGGCTGTAACCCGCAACCAGTCGTTTCCGTGCTGCTGCTCGGCCACATAACGGGAGGTTTCCGTACGCGTAAGAAAATCCGCGCTGCCCAGCACCTGTTCTAGGATCGCCACGCCGTCATGCCCAATGACTTCGCTGAAAGTTTTGCCGCTCAGTTCTGCAAATGCCCGATTGCAGCGCACAACTTTGTTCTCGGTATCCAGCAGCACCAGGTATTCCGGCAAGGCGTCCACCGTGGACTGCCACTGCTGCGCCGATTGCCGTGAGATCAATTCCACCTGCTTCAGGCGCAGGAGAGATTTTACGGTCGCCACCAGCACAGTGGCATCAATGGGATGCGTAAGATATCCATCGGCCCCGCCTTCAAGCGCCTGGGCCTTGCTCTCATTGTTCACGAATGACGCGGAAATTTGCAGCACGGGCACGGAACGCGTGACAGGATCACTCTTGATGCGACGACACACTTCATAGCCGGAGATATCAGGCAGCTTGACATCAAGAATCACCAGGTCCGGACACGACTTCACCTGTTCCAGCGCTTCCGTGCCGGTTGTGCATTGTTCCACTTCAAAGCCCGCGCGCACCAGAATCCGCGAGAGCACGTAGCGGTTTTGCTCCGTATCGTCAACCAGCAGGATCCGTGATGTTTCGCGCACTGTCATCTCTGGCTATTTTCTTCAGGTCCAGCAATGTCCATCTTGGCAAGCGAGTTCAATAACGATTCCGGGGAAAGCGAGCTTGTTACGTCACTCTTGGCAATCAGCCCGGCCGCCAGATTGGTCAGTTGTTTCTTCTCTTCACCGGTCAGTACTTTTGATGTGTACACGATCACCGGCAGGCGGCGTGTCTGTTCCTGGGCGCGCAACTTCTGCAACACTTCAAACCCGCCCATCCCGGGCATTACCAGATCAAGGATCACCGCATCCGGCTGCTCGCGATCGATCATCTCCAGCGCTTCCTGTCCGTTATGTGCTTCCACCAGGTTCAGCCAGGGACGATCCAGTAATTCACGCAAAATATACAGCGACAAATCATTGTCGTCCACCAGCAGCAGCTTCTTGGGTTTCTCCTGCCTGGTAACGCGGTGGACATCCTGGAGCACGCTTGCCGCTTCCAGTGGTTTGCTGATGGCCAGCGCCGCGCCCGAATCCAAAGCTCGCGTCGCATCCCGTGGCGCAGTCACCGCGATGACCGGAATCTCGCCCGAATTCTGCGGTTTGGGAAAAAACCGCAGGAAATCCCATCCCGGATTTCCAAGGCCATCGATATCAAGCACCACTGCGCGCGGCTGGTGGCGCTGCAACCAGGTCTCTGCCCGCTCCATGCTTTCCACGTGAATAAGCTGAAATTGTGATGTCTTAAAAGCAGGGTCAATCAATGAGAACGTCTGCGGGTCCGGTGCGATCAGCAAGACCGTGGGACGTGAAAATTCCGGCGCCGGCATCTCTTCGCGCGATCCCGCCACATCGGCTTCGCCTTTGTAAACAATCGGAAGTTCCACAAAGAAGCTCGATCCACGGCCTAGTTCGCTGTTTACCCAGACTTTGCCGCCCAGCAAAAGGGCCATCTTCCTGCACAGAGGCAAACCAAGTCCGGTGCCGCGATACCGCTCCTGCAATGGATTCTCCACCTGCGAGAATTCCTGGAACACCGTCTCCAGATGTTCTGCTGCGATTCCTATTCCCGTGTCCGTAACTTCAAACAGCACTGATCCGCTGCCGCGCAGCTCGGCGGAAATCTTTATTTCGCCCTGCGGAGTAAATTTAATTGCGTTGGAAATAAAGTTTCTCAAGATCTGTGAGACTTTGCCTTCATCGGTCCGCAGCGGCGGCAGGTTAGCGCCTTCGCTAAAAACCAGGTCCACAGAACTGTTGTCCGCCAGCAGCGGTTTCAGCATGCCTTTCAGCGCGCTGAACAGCTCCATCACTTCAAACGTCTTCACCCTGATCCGGACTTTCCCGGCTTCCACCTTAGCTAGGTCAAGCAGGTCATTCACCATTTCCGATAACGTTTTCGCAGAATCCAGGATGAATCCCACCTGCGTCTCCTGGTCGCCGGTAAGATCGCCATCGAGCCGGTCCAGCAGTATCCGCGCCAGCGACATAATGGAATTCAGCGGTGTGCGAAATTCGTGCGATATGTTGGAAAGAAAATTGGTCTTCAGGTCTGAAGCGCGTCGCAGGTAATCCGCGCGCTCGTCCAGTTCCGCGTACAGCGCAACCACGCCGCGGTTGGTATCTTCCAGTTCGCGATTCAGTAACGCCAGCTCTTCCTGGCGAGCACGCAATTCCTGCAAAGTCTTTAGCAACTCGCGGTTTTGCCGGTCGATTTCCTCGTAAGGACTCTCCGGCGTCTTGCTGCTGATTTTGTCACTCACGTCCTTCAGCCGCACAGGCGTAAGCGCCGGAGCGGAAAAGGGCAGGTCCTTGCCCATCTTCACCAGTGTCCCGGCAGGGCTGCTGGTAATCTTAAAATTGTCCATCAGCCGTTGGGTGCCCACAATTCCCAGGCCCATTCCGGTATTGGAACGGTAACGGCCTTCAAAAATTTCGTCCAGATTGTCGATTACGGGGCCGCTATCGGAAATCGTAATCGCCAGCACTTGTGTCTTTCCGATTTCCACATCGAAACTTACTTTTCCGCCACGTGCGTAGCG
>DASXIL010000490.1:0-2629 GCA_036497985.1 Candidatus Angelobacter sp.
TCGTATTTCAGGTGGTACGGGCCGACTCCACGGTCGAGAGCTATCGTATCGGTCCGCACACACCGACCATGAAGACGGAAGACGTCCACCTGGTTCACAAAATCTGGTTGGATATCAAGAGACTCCCGGGGACAGAGGATATTCATCACTCAGATATTGTCACGTTGGCATTGACTCGTCTTTCGCGCGACTACAGCATTGATAAAGACGATGTGCTCAAGAACCTGAAGAAAGGTGTGCGCGGCGCTCCGCCTGCAACCAGCAGTTTCATCCGCGAGCCCGATGCTGACGGCACTTCGCAAAAGAGGACAGAGGCTCCGCGTCGCGAACAGCCAATGCCACCCGTTACGGGACCGCGCTAAAACAGGGTCTTGAAGATCGCGACCGTTATTTCCTTGCGGCACTCCCTGGTCCAGGACGGGTCCAGTATTCACTGTCACGAATGATGCTGATTTGCGCCATGTCTCCGGGCGGCAGAAGAGTAAGCACTATGTCGCCGTTGAGGGCTGTCTGGATATTCAGGAAGCGATAGCGCACCACATGATTGCGCCCTTTGAAGGTCACGAATTCTCCGCCCAACTCCACTACTCCACTGTCTGCATCGCTGGCGGATGAGTTGTTGATCACACCCCTCATTTTGTAAGTGAACGCGCCGTTAGCGGAAATGTGGTAGCCGGCGCCCGTGGCACTGTTGGAGCTGCCGGCGAATTGTCCCGTCGTACTGTTGAAATAACTGAGACTACTGGCCGTACCGCTGGTCCAGTCGCCCGCCAGATCGGCGAGCGTAAGGTTCGTCTTGACCGGCGAGGCTTTGAGGGGGGCCACGCGAATGCTTCCCAGCAACGCATTGGCGACATATTCCTGCGAGTTCAACACCTGGCCGTCATTGCTCATCACGATTACGGGAACAAAATTCTTTCCCGCCTCCAGCACGTATAGGCGTGTATACGTAACCCGGTTGATGCTGGAAGCATCGGCCCGCTTGCCGGGGTACCCTACGGTGTGGGCAACGTCGTAGTAAGGCTGCAGCGGATAGCCACTGTATGCTCCCCCCGCTAGCACGATCCTTTGCCAGGCAGTATTGAGGTCCGTGTTGGCGTTTCCGCTCGAGGGCCAAGGTGTAAACACGGTCATCGCCCAGAAATTGTTGCCCTGTTTCATCGTCATCATGCCAAAGCCGGCGCCGACATTTGGCGCGTATTGCCAGCCATCAGGCACGGAGAAAGAAACATCGCCCAGAGCCTGCACTTGGGCCAGAGCGGCAGAGGCTGCCAGGAACACGCAAACTGCAGCGGAAATAGCAAAACGAAACATGCGCATGTCTCCCGTAAAGAGCTTCTTGGGGCCCGGGACCTGGACTGCAAAGTATCAGTTGGTGAGAGATTATAGTCCGTGATTTGTTTGGCAGCTTACCGAACGGCAACTGGTGTAGCCGCGAGTCTGCCTCGCACAAACGCCGCGATCTCTTCGGTGACGTATGGAGGCGGCTGGATCTTGAAAATCGGCTTGCCTGCCAGCGCGTCCATTGATACGGTCTTCCACTTTGCTCTGGCTTCAGATTGGTGCAGAATCACGCCGTCAGCGCGATCAAGAAATTCGCGCGCGGAATCCTTGAAGTCTTCCGTATCGGCGTCCAGCACTGTGAGATACAAGTCAGGCCGCAGAAACCTGATCACGCTGTTGGATTCCATGATCACGTTTTCTGCTCCTGCTATCTTGCGCTGGATGTCCGGCATGGCCTCGTCCAATCGGCCTTGCCGTGTGCGCACCCAGAGAGAGCGCTTGGCGCCGGCAACCAGAAAACGCGAAGTATCGCTTTCGCCGCTCAGGTCTTTCTCGTCGCTCAGCGCGCGGAAATGGTCATCGCCCGTATCGCAATCACAAGGCTTTCCGTCGGCGGAGCAGATGCCGTGGCCGAACTGCGTGATCTTCAAGGCAGTCCAGTTGAACTCCGGCAGCGCGGCGATCAAACCGGCAACCACGCTGGTTTTGCCCACGCTCCGCGAATGCCCGCCAATTACCACGATTGCCATACAGCTATTTTCGCAGGTTTCATGCGCTTTAAGAACCTCAAACTGTAGATGGCCGCCGGAGAATTGCTTTTTGACGCAATGGCCTACAATTAAGCTGTGATTTCCTGGAGCGGGCGCTGGCCCGTCCGTTACCTCATTGCGACTATCATTGTGGCACTGCCCATCGCCGTGCTGGAAAAGCTGCGTCCGGAACTGACCCAGACCAGCATTGCTCTGATTCTGGTCCTTCCAGTGATTCTGGTGGCGGCAACGCAAGGTCGCGGCCCCGCTCTGTATGCTTCCATTCTTGTAGGTCTGTCGTTCAATTTTTTCTTTATCGGCCCGTACTATTCATTCCGGATTACGCGCCCGGAAGACATAGTCGCTTTCGTTGTTTTTGTCACTACGGCGGTGTTGGTAGGCCAGCTTTCGTCGCGACTGGAAAAGCGTGTATTGCTCACCGAAAAACAAAGCAAAGAACTCGTACACGTCCGCGGCAAATTTGAACGGGCCGCCGCCCAGGCCGCCGAAGCCGACGCCTTGCGCAAGAGCGAACAGCTTAAGACAGCGCTGCTCGATGCCGTTACGCACGACCTGCGCACGCCGCTGACCTCGAT
>DASXIL010000491.1:0-3927 GCA_036497985.1 Candidatus Angelobacter sp.
CTTCGTGCCCTTTGTGGTTAAATCTCTTTTCTTACCGAACTACTGACGCGAACATTGGCGACTGGATCAGTTGCTGGAAGTTCTTGTCATCCGCTTTGAACTTCACCACTAGTTTATTGGTATCGCTGTCCACGGTGGTACCATCGATCGCCGCTTTTTCCGTGGGGTTGGCATCCATTTTCTTGAACAGAATGCCGGCCTTAAGCACCGATGAAAGAGTTGAAGCGGTCACGTTGTCTGAGGTCAACACGTTCAGGTTGAACTCCACGCCATGATCAAAGTCGATGGTATAGCGCGAGCCAAGAAGCTTCTTTTTCATGGTGTCAAATTCGCCCAGTTCGGCGGCGCTACCCAGTGCGGACTTTAACATGGTCTCAGTCCCGGCTGAATCCAGCACGCTCCAGACCGTTCCCGCCTCAACGTTGGGAATCAGGTCAGTGATGTCGCGATTAGCATTCAGGCTCTGGCTGGAATTGTCGCGGGCATCCAGCGCGGCCTTGACTGCGGCAATGTCGCCAAACAACATGGTCCAGTCATCCAGGAAGGTCATCTGCATCCCGCCGGCCATCGGGTAAATGAGGGAACAGTTTTTCTTAGTGCCTTTGATTTTCTGGCTGGTGATCTTGGCCATTAGCTTTTTGCGGGGAAACTGCCCCTGCGCAATGCCGATCATCTGCAAGCCCTGGTCTTTCATCCGGAAAGACGCCAGCGTGATCTGGTCGATGTCCTTGTCAGGATTTACGCCGATATCTTTCAGCGCATCCTCAAACTGCTTCATGTTCGGTGGAAGCAGCTTGGCCTTCATGTCCATGGCCGTATCAGAATTTTTCATGCGCCGGTAATCGACGTTGATGATCTGCTGGACCTCAATGGGAATCACCGTTCGCGCGGCCGTACCAAGTGAAGCAGCAAAAACAGTTAGTCCGCTGGACAAGAAAGTCAGCACAGTAACAAGAATGCGTTTCATAGTCATATTTTAGTCCGGTTTTGCTTAATCTGATGCGTTCAGGTGCAGCTCAGGATGCTATTTCCCATTACTTAAGGTATTCACCTCTGGAGCTCCACTACTCTTGAACGTATCTCATCGGCGAAATCAGCATCTTTTAATGAGCTTAAGTTGATTTCCACGTTGGCTAAGGCCCCCACAATGGCCGCGCTGGCCAGGGATAATGCCACGGTCAGGTCAGAAGCCATATTGGGACTGGTAATCGGCTTCAGCGTCTCAATTACATCTTTGACTTCGCGCGCTCTCTGCGCCGTATCCATGGGCACGTTGGTAGCGCCTTTCATGGCTGTTTCGATGGCGGCATCACCGTCGCTGGAAGTTTTAGCGAGCTTGTACGCCGCCAAAACCTGGTTGTAACTTTCGGCGTCCGCGTCGATGCAAGCTTTCAATTCTTCACGAAGCTGCGCCAGCCGGGCCAGAGCTGCGCTCAACTGCGGTTCATACTGCGCATAAGCTTTTTTTGTCCGCGACATGGACGCAACCATACTGCCAAGCGCGGCCGCCATGGCAGCAACAGACGCAGCGGCGCTGCCTCCGCCGGGCGTAGCCGTGGGCGCGGCAAGCTGCTCGATGAATGGCTCAACGCCAGCGCGGATGCCTCCCACAGCCATCTTCCCGCTTGTCACCGCAGCCAGCCGGTTTTCCAGGATCATGGAAGAATCAAAATTTTCTACCTGTAGAAACCACTCGGCAGCCTGCTCTAACGCTTTCTTTGGGATGAGCCCGACGATCTCACTGCTCAGTGGTTGCACACCGTACCGCTCGGCTTCGCGCTTTACAAATTCAAAGACCCGCGCAATGGGCGTCTGCTCAAAGTCGGTCAGGTTCATTGACACCTGGGCCAGCCCACGGACTTCAAATCCCGCGCCTTTTACATAACGCAGCCCGCCGGAAGAATAGCGCACAGCCTTGGCGATCTTTTTGGCGATATCGACATCTTTAGTGTTGAGAAAAACGTTATAGGCAATGAGCGCTTTGCGCGCGCCAACTACGGTGGCTCCGGCCGTGGGATGGCAGCGCGGATCGCCAAAATCCGGGCAGCGCGCAGGGTTCACCAGAATGTCTTCTCGCAGGCCTTCAAACTGGCCACGCCGGATGTTTTCCAGGTTCTGTCGATCTGGATTGGTAGCTGCCGATTCATAAAGATAGACAGGAATCTTAAAGCGCTTCCATATCTCTTCTCCGACCTTGCGCGCGATGGCGACGCAGTCCTCAATAGTGACGCCTTCAATGGGAATAAACGGAATCACGTCGGAGGCGCCGATGCGCGGGTGCGCGCCCTGGTGCTTGGTCAGGTCAATCAGCTCGGACGCTTTGCCCACGCCGCGAATCGCGGCCTCGGCAATAGCATCACGGTCGCCGACAATGGTGATCACGCAGCGGTTATGATCGGAATCCATCTCGCGATCCAGCAGAGAGACGCCGGGAATTTTCATGGCATCGACAATGGCGTCTACTACCGCTTTGTCGCGGCCTTCAGAGAAATTGGGAACGCATTCAACCAGTGTGGACATAACCGGCAAGAATAAAGGATTCACCACAAAGGGAGCAAAGTCTTGATTTGGTAATTGGGTAAATTGGTAATTTGGTAATTGGGAACCGGCTGCGCCCAGCTCTTCTAAATTTACAAAATTACCAAACTACTCAATTACCAAATTCATCTAAACCAATTCAAGCCCACCTGAAATTGCACGGTATTGATGCCGGGATTTGGGACGGTAAGGCCGGCGTTCGAAATGTGCTCATAGCGCACGCCGGCTGTAAAAGCGCGGCGGTCATTGTTGAAAAACTGAAAGCCCAGAGTCGCGTGGGTCAGGAAGTTTATGTGCGACGTATCCAGCGGAACCGAGTGCCTGCTGAAAAGCAGTCCTCCACCCAGTTCGAGATACGGAACAGTGCGGGCAGAGCTGGTAAAGTTCCACTTCAGGTTAAGGGGGTTAACAGCAGCAGCATAAGAGTTTTGGGCTGGTTTCGGCTGCCATAAGTAATAGATCGGAATCAGGTCAGCAGACCATTCAAAATTGCCGCGCAGGAAGCCGCCCAGATGATCGTCCGTGAGGACCTTGCCTAGCCGAGCGCCGACGTTAATAGTGTGCGTATCTTTTGTTCCGCCGGGAACGCTGAACCCGCCACCGGCCCAGACGCCGAAGTCCCAGGGCTGGCCATCGAGCGGCTTGGAGGATTGCGCGTTAGCCAACAGTGAGCTGAACAATAGAAATGCCAGAGTCACACCGCGGAGGCGCGGAGACGCGGAGAACAGCGAACGCCACAGACTTTTCAAATGCATGGACTCTCCTGGGAATACGAGAGAGACTAACAGGTCGCAAGACAAACCTGAAGGGGCGGACATGGCTCAGCCAATTTCAGTAGTGGTCGCCAAGAAGATCAAGCGGCGTGATAAGTTTCATTCAAGCATCGACAAGGCCGGGGCACCTGGCTTTTTTACGTGGTCTCTATTAAGAGGGCCCCCCTACCGAATCGTTGGCTGTGGGCATAGCCGTTGCGGTTGCACGCGAAAAGTTTTCATCGAAGTGGTTGAGAAGCATCTCAATGAAGCGCCCATGGTACATGCCGTACACCTGTTTGCTCATGGCCTTGGAGGTTGGACCAACAATATTGAAGACCAGTCTGTCAGCTTGCAAAGTAGGACGAAACCATGCCTTGTTAGCCCATTGAGTGACTGCGTGGGTAAAATCTCCATCACTATCGAGCGTCCACGTAACGATGGACCCTGAGCGAATTGCTGCCTTAATGTCAATTAGCAACTTCTGCGGGTTGTCACAGAAAACTCTAACCGCCATCGAGCTCTGACCCCTTCAATCTGATATCTGGCTTGGCTTTACCTGCGTCAGGCACGCTATCCTTAACGACGGCTCTCGGCTTCTTCAAATCCGTCTTTTTTTCTGCCGATTCCTCAAAAG
>DASXIL010000492.1:0-1644 GCA_036497985.1 Candidatus Angelobacter sp.
CAATGCGGAAACCTGTTTTCTCCGGCTAGCTTCCACAATTTGGTTTGCGACTTTTTCTGTGAGTTCAGGTGCATCCAATTTTACGCGGGCTTGCAGTGCTTCGATCCGCACCACGGCTATGACTCTGGCCTCTTGCCGGATCAGCAACGGTTGCCTTCGCGGAACAGTCTCTATTTGGCCTGTAATAAAGACAGTCCGGTCAAGGTAGGCGATTGCATACTTTTCCGGAGAAACATTGCGCAGGTCTTGCTGGCTTTCCCATGCCCACAACGTGACTCGTGGGTACGTACGCCAGGCGTTTGGCTGTATGGATTCGGACGGAGCTGTCCTTGCGGAAGCTGTCATGACCAGCAGCGCGGCCATCATTGTTCTGAAATATGCCAAGGATTTGCACGCAGAGTGGGGCGTGCGTAGTTGAGTGTACCGCTGAACTGAAAGATGTCAAGCGTCGCTTTTTATGATGTGCCTATCTCACGTACAACCATAGCGCTCGGCTCATCACCGATCCACAAGAGAAATAGCCGGCGCAGAAGCCAAAAGCTAAAGCTGGATAAATCGGGGGTGAGAAACCTGCTCTGGTCAGCGCTCTAATCCAGCAGACACATTGAATCCATCTGGCAATCGTGCCACACTGTCTTTGGGAGAAGTCAGTAGGAGGCTCTATGTCTGGCATCTCTCTGTTCGTTCTTTGCATGGCGCTCGCCGTGTTCGCTGGAAATCAGCAGCAATCCCCGGACGCGCAACCCTCAGCGCATGACAGCTCCCAGTCACATCCGGTCGCGCAGCCTTCTCCTTCGCAGGACCAGACCGGAGCCAACCGGCGGATACACGACTCCATTGACGACCTGATGAGCAGCGATCCGGTCTTGAGCGGCTCCGATGTTGAGGTCGCCGTTGACGACCACAACGTTACGCTCACCGGCTCCGTGAAGAGCCATGTGCAGCATCAGCGCGTGTTGCAGCTTGCTGCCCCATATGCCCGCTGGCGCAACATCGTAGACAAGTTGAAGCTGGAATAAAGATTTCTGTGGCGCGTGTGCCGCGCCGGATTTCTTTTATCATCGCTGGGCAATGGTTCCCGCCCTGGAAACATCCCGGCTGCTCATGCGTCCTTTGGCATTGGCCGACGCCGAACAGACGCAGGTCTTGTTCCCGCATTGGGAGATCGTTCGCTATCTCAGGAAGATCGTGCCCTGGCCTTATCCGCCAGATGGCGCTTTTACCTATTATCGTGACGTTGCTCTGCCCGCTGTTGCACGTGGCGACGAATGGGCATGGACGCTTCGGCTGAAATCCGCTCCGGACCAACTCATCGGCGCAATCAGCCTGTTCCGCAGTGAAACCGATAATCGCGGCTTCTGGCTGGGCCTGCCATGGCAAAGACAAGGCTTGATGACCGAAGCCTGTAACGAGGTTACTGACTACTGGTTTGAAGTGCTCAAGTTCCCGGTGTTGCGCGTTCCCAAGGCCATTGCAAATGCCGGTTCGCGGCGTATATCGGAAAAACAGGGCATGCGCGTGATTGCCAGGGAAGACCGCGACTACGTTTCCGGCCGTTTACCTTCAGAAATTTGGGAGATCACGGCGGAAGAGTGGCGACGGCGCAAAGAGCATCCTTAAATGAACGTCTCTAAACCCCAAGCG
>DASXIL010000493.1:0-3535 GCA_036497985.1 Candidatus Angelobacter sp.
CCGACCATGTCGATTGTGGACAAGTGGCGCAACGAATTTGAAATGCATCTAGAAGGGCGTCCGTGTCCATTTGATCCGGCGGCAAAGATCACCGAATTGCCCGTGGTGGGGGCACACTGATATGAGCGCGCAACCTAATCCGGCTACCGCAGTGGTAATCGACAAGCAATTTCTGCTGGCGCAGTTGCAGGAGACCCGCGAAATTTTTCTAAACAGCTTTGCCGGCGTCACTGAAGAACAAAGCCGCTTGAAGCCTGCTCCGGATTGCTGGTGCGTTCTTGATACGGTTGAGCACCTCACAACCGCTGAGACCATACAGCTCAAGCTGATCAGCACCCAGCGCACACAGCGGGCCGCCGATTCTCCGAACCGCGAACACGCGTTTCTGCATATGATTCCGAACCGCACACACAAAATGGAATCTCCGGAAGGCGCAAAGCCAATCGGTCGCTTTGCCACGCTGGCAGAAGCCGCAGAGCAATTTAGAGCAACGCGTGCCGGTGTGATCCGGTTCCTTGAACAGTACACGGAAGATTTGCGCGCCAGTGAAGTGAAGCATCCCCATCCAGCTGCTGGGATGGTCAGTATTTGTGAAATGCTGGTTGCCATGGCCATGCACGCCAAACGGCACGCTTTGCAGATTGAAGAGATCAGGAACAAGCTGGGACTCAGTGTCGGTGCAGCGAGAGGACAGAGTTAGAAGATTTGGTAAATGAGTAATTTGCTAATTGGGTAAATTAGATGTGGTAGTAGCAGGCAGTTAGGTTTTCATTTACCAATTTACCCAATTACCAAATTCGCGAAACTCTGAGATCGGAACGCAACTTGGAAGTTCAGGAGCCATGGCCGAAGTAAAGAACGTAACCATCACCGTCGACGGCAAACAGGTCACTGCGCCTGCGGGCACTCTGCTGATTGAAGCCTGCAAGGCCGTGGGGATTGAAGTCCCATCGTTCTGCTATTACCCGGGGCTGTCGCTACAGGCCGCGTGCCGCATGTGTCTGGTGCGGATTGAGAAAATGCCTAAGCTCCAGACTGCATGCACTGTGCCGATCACCGATGGGATGGTCGTAGCCACCGACACGGACGAAGTGCGCCAGGCGCGCAAATCGATGATCGAGCTCCTGCTTGGCAACCATCCGCTGGATTGCCCTGTGTGCGACGCCGGCGGCGAATGCGAATTGCAGGACATGACTTTTAAATACGGCGCGGCTGAGTCGCGCTACATGGAAGGCAAGCTTCACAAGGAAGAACAGCAGTGGTCGCCGGTGGTCTTCTTTGATCGTCCGCGCTGCATTCTCTGCTACCGCTGCGTGCGCGTATGCGGTGAAGGCATGGACGTCTCCGCGCTCGGCGTGCAGCTGCGCGGCTCCAGCTCAGTGATTGCGCCGAATGAAGGCGACCATCTTGACTGCGAAGAGTGCGGCATGTGCATCGACATTTGCCCGGTCGGCGCGCTCACTTCTGGCGCGTATCGCTATAAGACCCGCCCCTGGGAGATGAAGCACGTCGGTACCATCTGCACGCACTGCGGCGATGGCTGCAAGACAACGCTGGGTGTGCGCCGCTCTGATACCGGCATGGACATTGTCCGTGGCGACAATCGCGACAAGAGCGGTATTAACGGCGACTTCCTCTGCATCAAGGGCCGCTACGCTTTTGACTATTTCGATCACAAGGACCGTCTGCGCCAGCCGCTGGTCCGCAAAGACGGCAAGCTCACGCCCACTACTTGGGAAGAAGCCATTGAGCATGTGGGCAAGCGTCTGCGTGAAATTCGCGACAGCAAGGGTGGACAGTCGATCGGCGTGATCGGCTCGAATCGCACGACGAACGAAGAAAATTATCTGTTACAGAAGTTTGCGCGGACCGTGCTGGGAACCAATAACATTGACCATCACCGCACGGCAGATTTCGCCGGCTTCGCGCGGGCCGTCGCCGGAAAAGAAAACATCACGGCCACGATGCGTGACGTCGCCAATGCTTCAACAATCTTGCTGATCGGCAATGATCCTACTGAGCGCCATCCACTGCTGGCCTGGAATATCCGCACCAACGTCCGCCTGAATCAGGCAAAACTTTTTGTGGTGAACTCGCAGCCGATCAAGCTGCAACGTCAAGCTAGCCGCTTCGTGCAAGTGCCCCAAGGCCGCGAAGGCAAGTTGGTCGCGTTCCTCAATGGCGACGATGCCTCCGCCGGGACGCTCACCGGCGCCAACGGTTCCAATGACGCGCTGAAGCAGCTGCGTGACGAACTGAAAGCACAGAAAGACCTGGTCATCATCTTCGGCTCTGAGCTGCAGGGCGCAGACATTGCCGCCCTGGTCAAGTTCGGTAGCGCGGCAAACGCCAAATTCATCTGCCTGGGTGATTACGCCAACTCGCGCGGCGCAGCCGATATGGGTCTCTACCCTGATCTGCTGCCGGGATACGTCGCCCTTGACGGACCGCACAAATACAACGAAGAGTGGGGACCGCTGTCAAAGACCAAAGGCTTGTCCTTGCAGGAGATGATGCAGGCTGCCAAAAGCGGCAAGCTGGCAGCGCTTTATGTCGTTGGATCGAACCCGATGGTCGACTACAACTTTGATCCAGCAGCGCTGCAAAATACCTTTGTGGTGGTGCAGGAACTGTTCCTTACGGAAACCGCGATGCTCGCGGAAGTCGTACTGCCAGCGGCTTCAGCCTATGAAAAAGGCGGTACGTTCACCAACACCTGCGGCGATCTGCAATTGCTGAAAAAAGCCGGCGACATCACCGGCATCAAAAGCGATTTTGAAATTATCGTGCGCGTGGCGGAGCGGATTGGCACTGAAGTCCGCAAGCTGGTGCCGTTCGGCAGCGGCGTCCGTGCAGACATGGGACAGACCCGAGGAGCGCAGTCCGGTGAGGCCGATCGCCACTCCGTATGGCTTGCTGCAAATAATCTTGAGCCGCGCCTCAGCCCCTTTGATCCTTATGCCATGCTGGACGAGATTCAGCGATTGGTTCCGGGCTATGAATTTTCGCGGCTGAGCCTGCTGGCAGGAAACGATCAGCACATGCTCGCCGCCGAGCGGAGCAACGCAGGCGCAGGCGCAGGCGATGGATTGGTTCAAATCGTTCCCGCCAATGACACGCTGTTTACATCGGGAACGCTGGGACGCTATTCGAAGACGCTCAACAGTGTGATCGAAAATAAACGCACGCCAGCGGACAAGGAAGTAATGGCAGATTGAGCAACTGGCAATTAGCAATTGGCAATTAGCCGCCGTGCAGGCGGCCTTGTATAGGGACCGTGGATACAAAAGCTTTTATTATCGCTGCAGTAATTAAGATCGCGCTGGTGGTCTTCATCATGCTCACGGGCGTGGCCTATACCACATGGCTGGAGCGCAAGCTGATTGGCCGCATCCAGAACCGTTGGGGACCCACGCGTGTGTGCCCGTTCGGCCTGCTGCAACCCCTTGCCGACGGGGTGAAATTCATCCTGAAGGAAGACTTGCTCCCGGACTACGTCCACAAGGGCCTGTTCATTCTTGCGCCCATGCTGGCG
>DASXIL010000494.1:0-5118 GCA_036497985.1 Candidatus Angelobacter sp.
CTCTGGGACGGCAAAAAGAAGTTGCGATTCGCACCGCGGTGGGCGCAAGCACTGGCCGCATCATCCGCCAATTGCTCACGGAAAGCGTTTTGCTCGCGCTTTGCGGCGGCGTCTTAGGCGTGCTGTTTGCGTTTATCAGCATCCATTGGACGCATGTGCTCGGGCCACACAGCGTCCCGCGGCTGGCGGAGATCAGCGTTCGTGGTGACGCGCTTTTGTTTACCCTGCTCGTCTCCATTGGATCGGGCATACTTTTTGGCCTTGCTCCAGCATTGCGCATTGCGCGCGTTGACCTGCTCACCACGCTCAAGGATTCTGATCGCGGCTCTGCCGGCGCCAGCGCCATGTGGGGACGCGGCAACAATCTGCGCCGACTGCTGGTCATCGCCGAACTGGCTATCTCAGTGGTGGTATTGATTGTGGCCGGACTGCTGCTTCGCAGCTTTATTCGCCTGCAGCATGTCGATCCGGGGTTCAATGCCAGCAACGTGTTGACACTGGAGCTGACGTTGAGCGGAGATAAATATAAAGATCCGGTAGTTGTTCGCGCCGCGTGCCGCCAGTTGCTGGAAAACCTGGAGCATTTGCCGGGCGCCGTCACCGCAGGCGGCGTCTCTTCTTTGCCGCTCAGCGGTATGTATGCATGGGGGCCCATCACGGTAGAAGGACGGGTATCTCCGCCGGGCGAAAAATTTATCAATGCGGATGAGCGTGTTGTTGCCGGACATTATTTTGAGACCATGCAAATCACGCTGCTCAAAGGCCGTTTATTTAACGATCAGGATACGGCGGACAAACCGCTGGTCGTGCTGGTGGATGAATTCATGGCACAGCAGCTCTGGCCCAACCAGGACCCACTGGGCAAGCGCGTCAGCTTTGGAGATCTGGCCTCTAAGCCGGTCTGGGCCACTGTGGTCGGTGTGGTTGGCAGAATGAAACAGGATACGCTGGATTCCGATTCGCGCATTGCGCTCTATATTCCCCATAGCCAGCTCATCAGCCGGTTGCTCAACATCGTCTTGCGCACCACCGTGAATCCCGGCTCTCTCACTTCCGCTGTCGGCCATGAACTTCATGAGGTTGATCGCGATCTCCCGCTTTACGGCGCAGTCAGCATGGACCAGCGTGTAGCGGAGTCTTTATCGCGGCGGCGCTTTACCGCGGTCTTGCTGGCAATGTTTGCCGGCTTCGCTCTTGCTCTGGCGACCATTGGAATTTATGGCGTTATGGCTTATCTGGTCATCCAGGGCACGCGGGAAATCGGCATTCGCTTGGCGCTGGGCGCAAACCAGCGCACCGTGCTCAGGCTGGTGGTCAAACAAGGCATGACGCTGGCGCTCGGAGGCGTGGCTATCGGACTGATTGCGGCGCTTGCATTCGGCCGCCTGGTCAGCGGTCTTCTCTATGAAGTGAAACCAACCGATCCGCTCACGTTTGTTTCAATTGCCGTGCTGCTGACCATTGTTGCCCTGGTTGCCAGCTATGTTCCTGCGCGCCGCGCCGCCCGCATCGATCCCATGATCTCTCTGCGCTCCGAGTAATAAATCTACTCGTCGTATTCGCTGGGTCCTTGCACCAAAATAAAAGATTGCAAGTCGATCATGTCTCGCGGAGCCAGCTCCTCAGGATCGTCGCGCACTGATGCGACTGATTACGTTCAGGATTTCGGCTGATAAAAGTTCTCACTCCCAAACCCAAACACTCTATTCGATCTCGCTCGATAATTCTCCCACGCAATCGCCGCAGCCAGTTCCACCAGTTGCGGCGTTGAGAACCGCTGTTGCAGCCGCTCGCGCAGCTCAGGCGTCACCTTCGCCGGCGTCGCCGTGATCGCGTCCGCCAGTTCCAGTACAAGTTTTTCGTCTGGAGAAAAAAGATTGCTTTCCGCGTACCAATTCAGGTTGCGGATCTGATCGTCGCTCAAGCCTGCGAGTCTGCCCCCGGCAGAATTAATGTCGATTCAAAAAGGGCATTCCACCAGCTTGGCCGCGCGAATCTGTCCCAGGACTTTCAGCTTCGCCGGTACAAGATTAGTTTTCTCCAGCGCCATGCTGAACTTCGCATAAGGAATGAGCACGTCAGGGTGTGTGGCGACGGTTTGCAGCGGGGCAATATCTTTGCCCAGGCGCTTGCGCGCGAAACGACGGATGAGAGCAACTTGAAGCTTCTTCAACATCGGGTTCTCCTAACCAATTTCGATGAGTGCCAACTCAGTTCGGATACTTCTTGTGCAAAGGACGCACTGCCGGAACAGGATTCATTGTCCAGCGGCGATATCGTAAATCTTGCGCGAAAGGCCGATAAAATCCAGGGAGATATTTGGCGCCTCAAAATTGGATAGAATCACCACACCAAACTGCTTTTCGGGCAGAAGATACAAGATGCTGCTGAATCCCTGTTGATCGCCGCCATGCCCGGCCTCTTTGAGCCCTTTATAGCTGCTGATGGGACCTCCCAGGAAGAAGCCAAAACCATAAATCGTGGCTTTGCCATCACGCGTCTTTGCCGGAGAGAGCATTTGCTCCAGGGTGGAACTGGGAACCAGCTTTGCCGAATAAAGCGCAATAATGAAGCTACCCATGTCGCGAGCAGTTGAATTAATTCCGCTACCCGGAGGCTTATTGCTGACATCCACAAACACCGCATTGAGCAATTCGCCTTTGGGAGAAAGACTATAGCCGTGTGCCCGATGAGGAATGATTGCGAAAACATCGTCCAGGCGAGTAGCTTGCATTTGCGCCGGTCCGAAGACAGCCTCGCGCATATAGTGATCATAGGTTGTTCCGCTCGCGCCTTCCATCACGCAGCCCAGCACGATATAGCCATAACTGGTGTAATGCATCTTTGTCCCCGGCTCAAAGTCCAGCGGATCATTGCACCAGTGCTTCATTGATGCTCGCGTAGTGGCGGGTATTAACGGTCTCTTCATCGTTCCGGTAGTCGCGAATGCCACTCTGATGTGTAAGCAGCTCTCGTGTTGTGGTGGGCCACGGCTTTTGCGGAAATGCCGGACAATATTTCTGAACCGGCGCATCAAGATCGATCTTCCCCATTTCAACAAGCTTCATGGCGGCGGTTGCTGTAACGGATTTGGAAAGCGACGCAATGCGATAGACGGTGTCGGCAGTTGCCGGCACTTTGTTTTCAATGTCGGCCAACCCATAGCCCTGCGTCATCACCACGCGGCCTTGCTGCACAATAGCCACGGACAAACCAGGCACATGGTGCTCGGAAGCATAGGACGTGATCAGGGTGTCCACGGCTCTGCTCTGAGGGGAAGTAAGTTGAGCAACCGCCGGTTGGCAACATATCAGGAGCGCAAGCAGAAAACTGGTTTGAAGGCGCATCTGTTTAGGTCCCGGGCGGAGCTGGCTTCTTTTTTGGTTTGGCTAATTGCTAACGGCTAGTTGCTGATTGCTTCTTTAGTGCAGGATCCCCAGCTTCTCCATCGGCCAATAGCCAAAGACAGCTTTGCCGTAGATATAGCTGCGCATCACCGGCCCAAACTCTCGGCTGTCATTGGACATGGATCGATGGTCGCCCAGCACGAAGTAGGAATTGCTGGGCACCACAATGTCGGAGTAAGAACGGGCGTCCAAATAGTCTGAGGGCACGTAAGGCTCTTCAAGCTGCTCATCATTCACATAAACGTGCCCGTAAGCAATGTGAATATGGTCGCCGGGAAGTCCTATAACGCGCTTGATAAAGCTCTTGCGCGTATCGCGCGGATAGCGGAACACAATGATGTCGCCGCGTTCAATGCTCTCCAGCCGATACACCAGTTTGTTGATGAAGATGCGCTCCTGGTCTTCCAGGCCCGGCTCCATGCTGCCGCCTTCCACTTTTACCGGCTGATAAACAAACAGGATGATGAAGAACGCAACGATGATTGAAAAGACCAGGTCGCGCATCCAGGTGCGCAATGTCCGCAGACTGGTGGATTCCGGCGCAGGCTCGGCTGGCTCCGTCCTGGCCTGAATTGTCTCCCGCTCTGGCGTTTCCACTTGAGATCAGCTCCCGTTTTCTGATTATACGTAGATTGGCCGTGCTTGGCCCTATTTCAGTGACTCTTATTCTGGGGTAAAATAGTCAGGATATGAAGCACTTTTTAGGTGTCCTCACTGTCCTTCTTGCTGCCGGTATGACGCATGCACAGTTCGTAAACCAGGCCGCTGAGGTCCCCGCGTTCCACCCCGCGCCTCCCAAGGCCGGCACTACGCTGCCCCCCGTTCTCACGCAAAAGCAACTTGCGGACCAGGGGATGATTGCTCCGGCCCAGGTTGCCTCTTACAAGGCCGCCGCCAAGGCCGGTCCCGTTCTGTACCAGATGCCTTGCTATTGCTATTGTGATCGCGCCCACGGCCACACCAGCCTGCGCAGCTGCTTTGAGAGCACACATGGGGCCAATTGCAGCACCTGCATGCAGGAAGCTCTTTATTCTTATCGCCAGTCCCAGAAAGGCTGGTCGGCAAAAATGATTCGTGATGGCATTATGCGAGGTGACTTCAAGCTGCTTGACCTTCAAAATCCGGAGCCGGTAAAGTAATATTTGCACAATCTTAGGTGCAGTTGACGCCCACGTTTTTTCTGCGTATAAAGGGCTGCACCCTAAGCGGCTCTGTCGCCGGTGGGATAGCTGATTCTTCCGATTTCCACAGCCCGTTTTCATTGCTATTCCGACCCGAGCCGCAAGGAAACAACAGAATGAAGAAGAAACTGGCAGGAAGTGTTAAACGTTCGCCTGCTAAACCTTTGAAAAGCAAACCTATTAGGACTAGAACGACGATGTCTGGGAAGAAACCACCTGCTCCGCCGCAAAAGCACACATACCGGGAAGACCCTGGTTTTGCACAGGCTGTGCAAAATTATGAAGCTGCTGTCAAGGCCATGCAGGAGCACAAATTTGAAAAAGCCAAGACTTTGCTGGAGAAGATTCTCGCCGCCGGCAATCGCGAACTTATGGACCGCGCCCGCGTTCACCTGAATCTTTGCAATCAGCAATTGGCCGGCGCCGCCACCACCTTCAAGTCGCATGAAGAGCACTTCGATTACGCCGTTTCACTGCTGAACGGCGGACAGTTTGATCAGGCCCGCAGCCACATGGAGAAAATCCTCAAG
>DASXIL010000495.1:0-1765 GCA_036497985.1 Candidatus Angelobacter sp.
GGACTTCATAAATGGGGCTGGTGAATGTGAATGGATACTAGGACGCAAAGTGTGCACCGTCAACCGGACGCAAACCGGTTCCGCTCTCTGCGCTGGCGCGGGACGGCGCATTCAGTAAACTGGCTCCATGTCTGAGCGGCACGCCATTCACGTTGTTCTCCGCGATGGTTACGGCCGATACCTCGCCGGCCAGCGAAATTTGTGGTCCTTTACGGAGGATTTTAGCCAAGCCCGCGTTTTTGACTTTATCCGCGACCGCATCGCAGAGCAGCTCGAAACGCTTCACCGCGAGCACGGCCTGGCCTTGAACGTAGTCCCTGTTGATCCCACCGAGCGTTACGAGGTTTGCGATATCTGCGGCCAGCGCACCATGCCGTACAGTATCTTTTTCGACGGGAAGCATTATACCTGCTCCTCCTGCCGCTCTAATCAGTCCGCAAACTAGCGGGAGGAAGTCCCGTCAGGGCTGCTGCGCCCGAAAACCGGCGCACTCGGTTCAAAAGGTTTGACTCAGCAGTGTAGGTTGCAAATGCTGAAGGCAGCACGTACAAGCTATGAAGCGTAAGATTCTAATCATCTTGTCCAATCGTTGGAACCGCAGCCAGAAAGCGAAATTCCTCGAACTTGATTGCGACTCCGAAGGAAACGTGCTTAAAGAACGCCCTTTGCGCGCTCAACCGCGCGAGCCCAAGTACCACGAAGTCTGGGAAAACGACGAAGGTCGCACCGAGTTTGCTTCCTGCCATCGCTTTAAACGGAGATACGGCCACAAGCTGCAAAAGGCCAAAACAGCGGCCTAGCCCGAATATTTCACGCCGTCGGAGGAGCTCTCGTACCCTCACCAGGGTTAGCCCGGTGTAAGGAAGCGCTCTCGCTCGGTGAACTTTTCAATAGTTCATCTCTCGTGACAAGCAGCCGTCGAAAACGGCTGGTGGGTTGCAGTTTCTTCCTACTCCTGGCCTAAAGCGCCGGTTTCCTCTCCCTTGCGATACAACGGCCCTGGGATCGGCGAACGTTGATTCTACCAATAATAAGTATATTTTATTTCTATTACTATCGACATTATTTTATTTAAGGTTAGCTTTGGTTCAAATGGCGCCAGTTGCGGCGCGCAACCCTTTATGAAAACAAGGTCAAATCGAAGGAGCTTTCTTAAAAAATCCGCGGCGATCTCGCTGACCGTGCCGCTGGTTACCAGCTTGGAAGAATATGCCCTGGCGGCCCAGCCACAGTCGGAGGCTCCGCCGAAAACAGTGGCGCCGCCTTCTGCCACCATGCCGCAGGGCAAAATCGGCAAGGTGAACATCAGCCGCCTGATCTGTGGTGGGAATTTGATCAGCGGCTACGCGCACAGCCGGGATCTGATTTATGTCTCTCCCCTGCTCACCCATTATTTCACGGATGAAAAAATTCTCGAGACCTGGTCGGTGTGCGAACAGCAAGGGGTGAACACGATGATCCTGTTCCCGGCCGACAAACGGGCCGCGGGCTTGTATGAGCGATACCGGGAGCGAGGAGGTAAAATCCAGTACCTGGCCCAACTTAGCCCCGCCAAGGACGATCTACTAACTCCGGTGAAACAGGCTAAAGACGCGGGAGCAGTGGGCGCTTTTCTGCTCGGTAATCTTGCAGATACCTGGACCCGCGATAGTGACGTTAATCTCATAGGGAATTTGCTGTCCCATATCAAGGAGGCCGGGATGATTGCCGGCGTGGCCGGACACGAGTTGCGAACAGTGATGGCGATTGAGAAGGCGGGTGTCGC
>DASXIL010000496.1:0-4700 GCA_036497985.1 Candidatus Angelobacter sp.
TTACTTACAGCGAGATACACACTTTTGCAGGGTATCCCGTGTCTTGGCTCGTCCAGAACGTGAAAACTTGCTAAGTCTCAGCTTCCCGGGATGCTACCCCGGAACAATCACCCGCAAACCTCGCCGGATAAGTCCAATCTCTACCGGTGTTTGCGCTTCATAATCACCGTCAGCATAGAGATCAAGCTTGTGCTCGGCTTCGATTGCGATCTGCGTGGCCTGAAAATATTCCACTTCCTTAAGCCGAAGGTGTTTGCCGAAAAAAATCGTCGGCACCCAGCAAAGGAGCTTCAGCTTGTTCATCTTGCTGACCAGGCAGATATCCAGCAATCCGTCATCGAGCGTTGCCTGCGGTGTTACTTTCATCCCACCGCCATAGCTAAGACCATTTCCTACAGCAATAAAGAACGCTGACCGCCGGAATTCCCTTCCTTCGGTGGTTATGTTCATTTCCGCAGGCTTGAATGCGATTAAAGATTGCAACGCCGCCAGTACATATCCACCTCTGCTTTTCAGCCAGGGCGGCATTCGATTGGCTCGGGCGTTGGCCTCTGCGTCCATTCCCACGCCGGCCACACAGCAGAAGAGTATTTCTTCTCCACCCGCATGGATCACGCCCAGATCAATTTCTTTTACATTTTTTCCATCTGGGCAAAATTGCTTCCATGCGCGCAACGCAATTTCCACACTGCGGATTCCCAGCGCCCTGGCAAAATCATTGCCGCTGCCGATAGGGACCACCAACATGGGTATGCGTTGCTGGTGAAGTTGGGGTAGATGACGATGGACAGTTCCATCGCCACCGAAGATCAGGGCAGCGGATAAGGGCTCGCTGGTATGCTCGATGTCGGAAATGGTGCGAATGTCTGGAGAGATCTTCCGAAAAGGCAGCACTGCGCCGGCCGAAACTTCGGGGTGAAGCAGCGCTGCGATAGTCATTTAGACTTGTGGACCGCAGCCGCCTTCGGCTGCGTAAATTCACGCCACGCCCAGCGATAGTCGTCGGGACCTTTGGCTAAACCCGCTGCGATAGGATTCTGCACGATGTAGAGTACACGATATTCAAAGTCGGCTTCCGAGCGTGGGATACGATCAAAAGATTCCGGTTCCCAAAGGCGGCCTTTTCTACCAATCAGTTTGTTCACGCTGTGGCTTGATGCCCCTTTGATACCATGCATGATCTCAGCCAGCGAATAAGGCTCTCCCTTGTCGCTTTCCAAGGGCGTAAAGAGCAGGTGCACATGGGTAGGCATCACGACGAACGCATACATCTGAACTTTTCGGGCATTCTCGAAAAGACAGTGATCAAAGACCAAAGTTCTGGCTTCTTCTGGAAGTACGAAGTCGTTGCGCGTGCTAAAGGTAACGAAATATGAGGCACCGTCTTTTTCGATGTGAGGAAGGTTTCTTCGATAGTAGGTGCTCATAACGGAGTCCCTTCTGTCTTCCTGAAGTGTGGACCGCAGCCGCCCCCGGCTGCGCTGAAGATTTTTTGGGAACGCAGGCAAGGAGCGTTCCTTGCCAACCCTATGGACCGCGGCGCTCTCGGCTGCGCATGAAAACAAATCTTCGATCGCAGCCGGGGGGGCGGCTGCGGTCCACTACTCTATTTAATTAGGCACACATTCTTGATTCTTTTACCAACTCTTACAACAAGCTGGACTGGGATAAGCTTTCCGAAGATCATCGACGTTATCAGTTGACCTTCAATCCGAACAGCGTTCTGCTTGACTTTTCTTACGCCGTCACTGGCCGAATCCGCCAAGCCACTTTCACGCAAGAGTTTATCGACTCGTATGTAGAAGGGACCCTCGACAACATCAGCGAGATTCTTTCCCCCAGTAAGTGGGAGTGAATTGTGGGCTTCGCTGCCCTCACTGATGACTTTCTCGATTTTGACAGAAATCGTCTCCACCTCCTCCGGTACCTCATCCTTTTGAAACTGTTTTGCCCAATTTTCATCCGCTGCTGTGGCAGCTTGTTCTCCATGGAAGTCCTGAACAATCCTGCGTGCCAGTGCTTTCTTCAACTGCATTGGGTGCTGCTTGCCTGATGCCGCATCGGCTTTCATCTGCTCAATTTCAGGCACCTTAACATCCGTCAGCAGTTCGTAGTAGCGCCACATCAGCTCGTCCGATATGGACATGACTTTGCCGTAGATTTCCTGCGGCGGCTCGTTGATACCGATGTAATTGCCATAGCTTTTCGACATCTTCTGCACGCCATCCGTGCCTTCCAGCAACGGCATGGTGAGAACGATTTGCGATGGCTGGCCGTAGTCGCGCTGAAGATTGCGCCCCATGAGCAGATTGAATTTCTGGTCCGTGCCGCCGAGCTCCACGTCGGCTTCCAGTGCCACTGAATCATAGCCCTGGCAGATGCAATACATCATTTCGTGCATGTGGATCGGCTTCTCTTCCTGGAAGCGTTTGTGAAACTCTTCGCGCTCCAGCATCTGGGACAAGGTGAACCTGGCGCACAGACGGAGAAAATCTTCCACCGGCATTTTGGAAAACCAGCGAGAGTTGAAATCGATAACCGTTTTCTCGCGGTCAAGAATTTTGAAGACCTGCGTTTTGTAGGTCTCTGCGTTGCGATCCACATCTTCGCGCGTCAGGGGCGGGCGTGTGACGGAACGTCCGGTGGGGTCGCCAATCATCGCCGTGAAGTCGCCGATGAGAAAGATCACCGTATGGCCCAGGTCCTGGAAGTGCTTCAGCTTGCGCATGAGCACCGTGTGGCCAACGTGCAGATCAGGCGCCGTGGGATCAAAGCCCGCCTTCACGCGCAAAGGCCTGCCGGTCTTAAAAGAATTCTCAAGGCGCTCACGCAGGTCAGATTCGCGGATAATCTCCGCCGCGCCCTTTTTGATATATGCCAGTTGTTCTTCTACAGGAGGAAAGTTTGCCATCAGGGATGATTATAAGGACTATTCGCCATAGTCTTCATGATCGCGTAAAAGCTTTTCCTGAACCCAATCATCCCATGTCGCAAAAAACTGAACGGCTGGCCACTTCGGGTCGTCTGGCGGTCTTTGACTCCAGGTGAGATGAACTTGCGCAAGCTGTTTTGCATGCCAAATCAACTCAAACAAGACATCATCCCGATCAACTCTCGCAACAACTGCCCTTGCTTCAGCCCCGTAAAGAACGTGCCGAGGGGATAGTTCACGGTGCAACTGTGCGGCGAGCACGCTGACCTGATCGGCAGGAAGCTCCTGCCATGGTTTCGTCAGCTGCACATTTTTGGGAACAGGCATATCTGCACCTTGCTGAAAGTTGTTCATCTTCCGCTCGATCCAAACCCTCCCGCCTTACGGCTGGATTCATTGAGATCGTCCACCACCCGAACCTCGCCGGTCAGCACCGGATACGGAATCAGGTTGGCGATCTTGTCTCCTGCACGAACAATCGCCGGGAGGTCGCTCAAGTTTTCCATCAGGACTTTGATCTCACCGCGATACCCAGCGTCGATCACTCCACCAGTCAAGACCAGCCTTCGCGCCGCCATGGACGATTTGTCGCGCAACAGTGCGCCCATCGGCTCACCAGTTGGCGATGTGCATTCTATGGCGATGCCGGTAGAGATGATGGCATGGCTGCGGCCTTCCAGCGTTATGGTTTCAGCTGAATAAACGTCATAGCCCAGGTCTTCTCCCGGATGCGCAACCGTGGGCGCTTTGGCCGCTGCGGACAGCAGTTTCACACGCAGCAACTACTTGCCCTCCGCGCGCACGTGACGCCGCACAACTGCTCTTCCCTGAATCTCGACCTCGCCAGAGAGCACCAGACCAATCGCCTCTGAATACGCTGTGTGCTCCTGCTCCAGAATTCGCGCTGAGAGTGAATGCACATCATCTCCATCCAGCACAGGCACAGTCTTCTGCAAGATGATTGGGCCATGGTCCAGATGCTCATCGACAAAATGCACGGTGCAGCCGGTCACCTTTACGCCGTACTCAAGCGCTTGTTTCTGCGCGTCCATCCCGGGAAATGCCGGCAGCAATGAGGGATGAATGTTGATGATGCGATTGGGAAAAGCCTGTATGAAATGAGACGAAAGCAGCCGCATATAGCCCGCAAGGCAGATCAAGTCTACCTGCGAATGATGCAGGGCCGCTATCACGTCAGCGTCATGCTCCTCGCGGACGCGGCCTTTGGAAGGAATCAACACCGCGTTCAACCCGCGCCGCTTTGCCGACTCAAGCCCGGGAGCGTCTGCGCGGTTAGAAATTACAATTGCGATTTCAGCGTGAAGTTTTCCGGCTTGGATGGAATCGGCGATGGCCTCAAAATTCGACCCGCGGCCGGAAAGCAGTATACCCAGTTTTTTCAGCGCGACCATATTATGCGTAATGCACTTTATTATGCGTAATGCACTTTGCGATCGCCCTTGACGATACGCCCGATGAGATATGCTTTCTCGCCCATTTTCTCTATCACCGACTGCACACGCTTGAATTTTTTTGCCGGCACCACCAGCACCATGCCAATTCCCATATTGAAGGTCCGCATCATGTCTTCTTGAGGCACATTGCCAATGTGCTGCATGTGGGTAAACACCGGCAGAACCGGCCATGTCCCCATTTCCACTACCGCCCCAGTGCCTTTGGGCAGCACACGCGGCAGATTGTCAGTAATTCCACCGCCAGTGATGTGCGCCATGGCATGCACCAGCTCAGCGGCAATCAATTTCTTCAG
>DASXIL010000497.1:0-3467 GCA_036497985.1 Candidatus Angelobacter sp.
ACGGTGAGTGCAGGACTGGGAGTCTTGCTGACATTCACTGGGACCACTCGCCCGCAAATGAAGTGGCTCGATATGCACGTCGTGGCCGCCAGTCTGGCTGTTGTGGTGCTCATGGCTGAAGCGATCTCTCGCCGTCTCACATTGAAAACCAATCTTGGCCTAGCCAAACTGCGTGTTGCTAACGTAGTAGTACTTGCTGCTATTGCTGTAGGTATCGGCGCTTCTGCGCATGCCTTGCGTGATGGACGCTGGCTCTCAAGCCACATCATTAAGAATCCACCGATTGCCCCACAGAGCATGGATGGCGAAGGTGATGGTCCAAAAGGTAATTTCTTTCCCAGCTCAGCCCAGGTGGTAAGAGGTGGGCATATTCCAAGCAAGTTTTTTATGGAGTCCGATAGCTGCAAGCGCTGCCATCAGGACATCTACAATGACTGGAACTCCTCAGCGCATCATTTCTCCTCATTCAATAACCAGTGGTATCGCAAAAGCATTGAGTACATGCAGGACGTAGTAGGCACAAAGCCCTCGAAGTGGTGCGGCGGATGCCACGATCCTGCCGTGCTGTACAGCGGACTGATGGATACGCCTATCAAAGAGATCGTCCACAGACCTGAAGCGCAGGCGGGACTGGGCTGCATGATGTGCCACTCCATCGCGCAGGTGAAAAGCACCATGGGCCAGGGAGATTTTTATCTTGAATATCCCAAGCTGCACGAGCTGGCGGCCAGCAAGAATCCGGTCGTCCGCTCGCTGCATGACTTTCTGACCTATCTCAATCCTGAGCCGCACCGGCGCACCTTCCTCAAGCCTTTCATGAAGAACCAGTCAGCCGAGTTTTGCTCAAGCTGCCATAAGGTCCACCTCGACGAGCCGGTCAATCACTATCGCTGGTTCCGCGGATTCAACGAATACGACAACTGGCAGGCGAGCGGCGTTTCCGGCTTCGGAGCGCGGTCATTCTACTATCCGCCCAAGTCACAGCAATGCTCTGACTGCCACATGCCGCTGGAGCATTCCAATGATGCCGGCAACACCAATGGCATCATCCACTCGCACCGCTTCCCTGCTGCCAACACCGCACTTCCGACGGCCAATGAGGACCCGCAGCAACTAAAGCTCACTGAAGACTTCCTGAAGAACAAGATCCTGAGCGTGGATATCTTCGCGCTCTCCCCAGCGCGCCCGTTGAAGAGTAGCGGCACAGCACCACAGGCTGACTTCTCCACTACATTTGCTGTGGGAGAAGAGGCAGAAACCAAAACAGCAGCCGTTGTCGATGACAAAGTTATGCCCGTAACAGCGCCCTTGAATCGCGTGCAGGGTGTGGTGCGGCGGGGCGATACAGTGCGAATCGATGTGGTAGCCCGCACCCGCACCATTGGACACTTCTTCCCTGGCGGCACCATAGACGCCTACGATACATGGTTGGAACTGAAGGCCGTGGATGATAAAGGCCAGACAATTTTCTGGAGCGGCAGCATAGATGACGATGGCAAGGGCCCCGTCGAAAAGGGCGCACACTTCTATCGTGCTCTGCAAGTGGATAAGCACGGACATCCCATTAACAAGCGGAACGCATGGTCAACCCGCGCGGTTGTCTACGTGCGTCTGATCCCGCCGGGTGCAGCCGATACGGTTCACTACCGGCTCGCCATCCCGAAGAACGCCGGGAATAAAATCACGCTTCACGCGCGCATGTGTTACCGCAAGTTCGCCTGGTACAACACGCAATTCTCCTTCGCCGGCATAATTGATCCGAAGCGGCCGGAAGGCAATGTCACGCAGGATTATGACGACCGTCAGATGGTCTTCACAGGCGACCTGAAAGGCGTCTCTGCCAAACAAGAGAAGATTCCCGATGTTCCCACGGTCGCACTTGCGGAAGATGAAGTTACGCTCCAGGTGATCGACCAAAAGGCCCCGGCGCCTGCTCCGCAAATCGCGCTCAATCCAAAAGAGTGGCAGCGCTGGAACGATTATGGCATTGGACTACTCCTGCAGGGAGACCTGAAAGCCGCTCAGGCAGCCTTCGAGAAAGTCTCGCAGGCCGATTCGAAAAATCCTGAAGGCTGGGTCAACATTGGACGCGCCGCCATTCAGGAAGGAGACATGGAGCGGGCACGCGCCGTCTTGAAGCAGGCCCTTGCGATCAATCCGAAATTGGCCAAAGCCCACTTCTTCTACGCTAAGGTCTTGCGCAACGATGGTGATTATGACGGCGCAGCCGACCATCTGCGCCAGGTCATCGCGCAATACCCTCGCGATCGTGTGGTGCTCAATGATCTTGGACGAATTCTCTTCCTGAAGCGAAATTACTCTGATGCCGTCCAACAACTTCAAGCCGCGCTCAATATCGACCCGGAAGATTTACAAGCTAACTACAACATGATGCTCTGCTATAAGGGATTGGGAGATCAGAAGCGTGCCGAAGATTACCACGCTCGATACATGCGCTTTAAAGTGGATGAAGCGGCTCAGGCGCTTACCGGCAACTACCGTCTGCTGAACCCGGAGGACAACAACGAACGGCAGGCGATCCACGAACACGTCTCCGCAGCACTGAAACCGGAACCAAAGACGGTTGTGACGCAGCAAAAGAAGAAAACCACAGCGGCCTCCGGTTCAGGATTGGATTAGAACATTTTGATGGAGAGATGGTCCTGAGCACCATCTCTGAAACTCTGATGTCTTCGCTTCTGTTGCACCACAAATCCTGGAGTCTGTGGTTCAAACGTCCTTCGCTTTGGGTTTGGCCTAGCCACATTTGGGTACCCGCTTGAGCTGTCGCCCAACTACTCATTCATAAACCGCCCTCAGCAAGAAGGATCCTTGCAGTCGAGACGAACCAAGCACCTGCACTCCGCATATGGTGTCCTTACAGAGGTCCTATCGAACTACAAAATCGGCGTGCAGTCGGCTGCCTGCTGGGCAGGTTAGCAGTTACGTCAATCTAAGACTTGATTGTGATGGGACACTCTAAGCAGCGGTCGCTGCTCTACCTTATGTCTCTCAGCATCAACACACGCAAAACATTCAGTAACGGATTGAACTTTTCGATGCGCTGCAAACATGGTCAGTCAACTCAACCACAGGCAATCTGTTGCTTATGAAGAGGGGCGTCAGGGTCCTTTGCGTTGTTTGCCTTCTTTGCGGTTTCTTTTTACCGGTTGAACTTCCTGTTCGCCGTGATTCCACGGCCTTCTTCAACCGAAATAAGCTGGTCGGCAGCCACGTTCATCAGGTGATCATGTTGTCCGCTGGGCCAATCGATATCAACGCTGTCAATGGTTGTTGCCTGTCCCAGGCCAAATGTCAGCACCAGTTCGTTCTGGGAGAGATAGCCGCCGCCGTGCAGCATCTGGTACTGCATATCGCTGCCTTTCTTCACCCGAACGGAGGCGCCAATTCCGTCGCGGTTTGATTTTGTGCCTATCAGTTTGATCCGCAAACCGTGATTGTTGCCT
>DASXIL010000498.1:0-2935 GCA_036497985.1 Candidatus Angelobacter sp.
AACATCAACTATGCAAAGACACTAAAAAGACTCTGCAAACCGGAAAATCGAAACCAAAACAAGCTGCAACACAAATCAGCGGCAAATCGCAGAACTTTTCCGCAGCCTGTAAAGCCCGTACCCTTCTAAGACCGTGGGTGCAATGGTTGGACCAATGTCCGTTGGCGCGTTAGACTTCCCTCGCAGTGAAATTGAGGGGAGTAACGATGCTGAATCGCCGGGCATTTTTGAAGACGGGTGCGGCTGCCATTCCGGCAACGGCTGCGCTCAGCGCGCTTGATCCAGGCAAAGCACTGGCAGCGGAAGAAGCTGCGCCACGACCGAGTGCGGCAGGTTTGGTTACGCTGCCGGAGCGGCTGGCGCCGGTTACCGCGTCTGTGCCGTGGCAACAGACGATTCGCCGCGTGGCACAGAGCAACATGACCGAGCACGACCCGGCCGTGATGAATATTGAGGAGTGGGCGGACTACTGGCACTCGACCGGCGCACAGATCATTTTCGTCAGCGTGACAGGAATTCTTGCGTTCTATCCGTCGAAGGTAAAGTTTCATCGCCACGGAAAATATCTGAACGGACGCGACTTTTTTGGTGAGTGTGTGGCCGCTGCGAGAAAGCGGAATATGCGCGTGGTGGCGCGCATGAGTCCAGACTTGAACTGGGGCGACGCGCTTGAGGCTCACCCGGAGTGGGCGATGCGCAATCGCGACGGCTCGGTACAGTTCAGCACTGAGGAGCCGCGGCTATTCAAGACGTGCATGTTCTCGACTTACATGGACGATTACATGACGGCGATTATCCGCGAGATCAATTCGCTCTACGACGTGGATTGTTTCTACACCAACGGCTGGCCGCCAATCGGCAGCTTGCCCGATTGCCATTGCGCGATTTGCAGCAAGCTGCCGCCGACCGGCACTCCGGAATATTGGCGCGTGTTCGACGATCGCGTCTTCGAACTGTGGCAGAAGTATGACGCGCTGGCCAAAGAAAAAAAGCCGGACAGTTTCTTTTTTGCGAACTTGGGCGGCAACGTGCATGCGGGACCTAATCTCGACCGGCTGGGAAAGATTGCTGCGTGGTACCAGGCCGACAACCAGGGCCGTACGTACGATGACGCGGCAGTGTGGGGATGCAGCCTGCAGGGGCGGGTGTGCAGCGCGATCATGAACGGCAAATTTGCAGCCAACGTGACGGCAGGCTACTCCACTGGCGCTGTGACGTGGCGCAACGCAAGCAAGAATCCCGCTGAAGCCACCATGTGGCTGAATGAAACGCTGGCGAGCGGCATGGTGCCGTACTACCACTTTGTTGGTTCAGAGAATGGGCTGGGTGAAGACCGCCGCTGGCAGAAGACCGGCGCCGACTTCATGCAGTGGACTGCGAAACACGATGCGCACCTGACGACGCGCAGGTCTGTTGCGAACATTGGCGTGGTGATGGGCCAGAGCACGCAACTGCTCTACCCCGGGCCGGGATTGAAACCGACCCGCCGCTACATGCACGAGACTACGCAGGGACTTTACGATGCGCTGCTGCGCGGACGCTTTGCTTTCGATTACGTGCATGAAGATCGGCTGGAGCCGGAGAAGCTGAGCAAATATCGCGCGCTGCTGCTGCCGAACATCGCGATGCTGAGCGATAAGCAGTGCGAGCAGATCCGCAATTATGTGAAGGCCGGCGGATCAGTGATGGGCGGTTTTGAGACCAGCCTTTACGACGAAAAGATGAAGCCGCGTGCGGACTTTGGCCTTGCGGATGTGTTTGGCGTAAGCAAAGCAGGAGGAGTGATCGGCACGAACGGAAACGCGTATTACGCGCGCATCGAGAAGCCGGATGTGGCCGTAAAGCATCCGCTGCTTGACGGATTCGCCAATACGAATTGGCTTGCGGGCGCGCAGAATCGGCTGCCGCTCAAGGCTGTCACTGACCCGTTGCTTACGGTTGTTCCTGGATTTGTGCGCTATCCACCGGAGCTGGCTTATCCTCCGCAATCTCATACGTCGGAACCGGCGGTGGTGCTGCGCGAAATGGGTGCGAGCAGAACGGCGTGGTTCCCTGGCGATGTGGAGCGGACGTATTGGCTCACCGGGCATGGGGATATTCTGCGGCTGCTGGAGAATACATTGAAATGGCTTACGCATGAAGAGCGCGTTGTTGGCGTGGATGGAGAGGGGTTTGTTGAGATGTTCTGCTGGGAGACGGATCCCGGTTATGCGGTTCATCTGCTGAACTACACTACCCCGGACGCGCAGCATGGCTGGCTGCAGGGAACGTTCCAGATTGGCCCGCAGACGGTATCGATGAAGCTGCCGGCGCATGCGCGCGTGAAATCGGTTGAGCTGTTAAGGGCGGGAACAAGCGTGCAGTTTGGACTTGAGAACGAGATGCTGCACTTCACTATTCCTCATGTGAATGACTATGAGGTGGCGGCAATTACGATTGCATAGATGAGGAAATGTTGCCGTGAGTGATGGCCGCGAAGAACGCGAAGAACAGGAGTGGCGCCGCCAGCAGGAAGAACGCAAGGATCGCCAAAACCTCGAGGACCGGCTGGAGCGCCATCCGAGCGATGAGGGCAAGCCGGAACGCAAGGAATCGTAGGCGTGCTCGCTGATCAGTCGAGCCTGGGATGCAACTTGTGGAAGCCGGTGGCCTGCTGGTATGCGTGTGCAAAGGCGGCGAGCTTCTGCTCCTGATAATGGCCGGCGAGGAACGTCAGCGAGACCGGAGTTCCGGGGCCGCCGATGTCATCGTTTTCGCCGTCGTCGACCTTCGGGGGCCTGGGCGCGTCGTCTCCACGCATTCCGTCGGGCAGGATGAGCGCGGGGTGGCCGGTCAGGTTGGTTGCCACAAGCTGCGCACCGCTGCTTGTGGTAACGATGATGTCGACCTTCTCAAACAGTTCAGATAATTGGCGGACAGCGAGTGTGCGGGCACG
>DASXIL010000499.1:0-5987 GCA_036497985.1 Candidatus Angelobacter sp.
CGACGTTCGGCAAAAACGATGTCTGGTTCGGCACCGGCGGGCCGGCGGCACGGGTGTTTCATTCGGCAGACCGTGGTAAAAACTGGACCGTCGCCGAAACGCCAATCATCCACGGCGCAGCCTCGCAAGGTGTTTTCTCTCTGGCCTTCTGGACAGCGAAGGATGGCATCGCGGTCGGCGGTGATTATAAGGAGCCGGCCAAAGGAGAAAACGTAGCTGCCGTAACGCACGATGGGGGCAAGACGTGGACGCTGGCTGCGAAGCAGCCGAAAGGATATCGTTCCGCCGTCGCAGTGGGCGCTTCCCATACTTTGATAGCCGTGGGCACCAGTGGTGCGGATGTTTCTCACGACGGCGGCAATAGTTGGAGCCCACTGTTCAGCGAAGATTTGAACGCTCTCGCTTTGTTTGGAAATTCAGGGTGGGCGGTTGGACCTGCAGGAAAGATTATTGCCATTCAGCCTAACTCCAAGTAATCCCTTCATGGCCCGTCAGCGCACGGATTTATGCGTGCCATAAGAGCCTCTTTGTATGATTGGGGCGTTATTGATGGATGCAAAAATAATGTCCTAATCACTAAGAATCGTCATCCCGACGCCCGTAAAGCGAGCGAGCGCAGTCATCAGCGCGCGAGTAGGGCGGAGGGACCTTGTGTTTTATTTCCAAATCGGCCTTTATTTATGCAGCTCTCAATAGTCCCTGAAATCCTCGCTTAACAATCTTCGCTCGCCGCTTAACTTTATGCGTTTCTTCAAAACGCTTCGCTATTTTGTTGCGTCCGCTTTCGCGGCGCATTATAAAGACTAACGGGCCGCGCCGGTGCTAGAACACCGAACGCAGCCCTAACCACAAATCACCTTACGAAAGAAGGCGACCCATGGCTGACACTGATTTTAGCAGCGCACAAAAACCCCACGTCTACGATCTCCTCCACCGTCTCAACGCATCATTCGCCCGCGTTCATCGCCACCTGGAAGCATTGGAACAGGTCGGCATTTTCAATCCGCTCATGATGCAGGCCCTCAACCGCCAGTCTGAGCAGCTACAGGCAGGCGCGAATTACCATCTGCTCGAAACCATGCGCGGCATTGAAGAACGCCACTGCGAGCGATTCTCGCAGCCACCCAATGAGTGAAACCCCAAACCGTTGAACCGTTAAATAATTAAACAAGGGCCCGCCGCACCAAGGCGGGTCCTGTCGATCGCGATGGCCGCTTTGCGGATAAGGAACAAAAGGCTGCGCATGAACCGGGAAGAAACTCGCGGAATGAAGCCACCTCACGTTTGACCCGTCTCTCCCTTGCTGATTAAAATTTGGCCCTCATCTTTGGAGGTAGTCATGCACGTCCCTTCTGCTCCAGCTCTCCGATCCACTTTGTTATCTTCTGCAAAAATATTCGTTGCCGCCTGCCTTGTGCTTGCAGCCAACGCAGTCTCAGCCCAGCCCATTCCGCCGCCCGGACTGGTGATTGGTTCCGCTAATACCGCCACGGCAGACCCGCCCGTCGCCCGGCCCGACACTACGCCGTGCGTGGTTACGCTGTTCAATAATTTTGCCTTTGCGGATTTTTCTCCCAAGCCATTTTCCTTTACTCCTGCGTGCACCGGCCCATGGGCCAAGGTGGTTTTGAACGCAGATTTCTCCATTCAAGCAGGCAGGCAGTTTGACCGCACCGCGGAAATCTGGATTGGCGGCGTGAACGTTTATTTCGGCACCACTTCAGAACCTTCAGCAAAGGTGGCGCGCTCCTGGCACATCGAGCGCGATCTCACGGATTATTCCGCGCTCTTCAACACCACGCAGAATGGCCGCGTTGATCTGGGTAATCTGGTGAATTCCACCTTCACCAGCATTCTCTTCGGGACAGCCGAGATTCAGTTCTACCCGCCGGCCCGCCATCAGGACGCGCCACGCACGGCCGACCTGCTGCTGCCTCTCGCATCCGATCCCACGGGCGGAACGGCGTTTCTTTCCAACTCCACCAGCGCCTTGTCAAAAACTTTTACTCTTCCCCCCAACGTTGAACGCGCCTTTATAGATGTGGTGGCGGAAAGCCAGGCAGGCGACGAATTCTGGTACACATGTGTGCCCAATGACGTAGCTAATGAATTGCAAAGCTGCGGCGGCGGCGCGTTCCGCGAGAGCCAGGTCTCTATTGATGGGACACCGGCGGGCGTTGCCCCCGTCTATCCCTGGATCTATACCGGCGGAATCGATCCCCTGCTGTGGCGACCTATCCCAGGCGTGCAGACGCTGAATTTTGCTCCCTATCGCATTGACCTTACACCTTTCGCCGGCGTGCTCAGCAACGGGCAGCCGCACCAGGTCGCGGTCAGCGTGTTCGGCGCCAACAATGGATTTTCCACCACGGCCACGCTGCTCGTATTTCAGGACCATGGATCAAATCAGATAACCGGCGAAGTTACGCGCAACACCATCGGCGTGCCAAATCCCAGCGTGGTTGAAAACGTGACCACTGCGCCCGACGGAACGATCACCGGCTCGGTCACCGTTGATTCGTCGCGCATATTCAGTGTGGAAGGGTTTGTCAGAACTTCGCATGGGCGTATTGCAACCAATGTCCGGCAGAGCATTCAATTTTCCAGCCGGCAGGATTTCAACATCACCAACACGGCCTTTGTGCAAAACATCAAGCAGCGCACCATCATCTCTTCTGAGACGCAAACCGATGGTCACGGAGGGGGAAATGCGTCCCAGCAGTTTGAATGGCCGCTGGACCTGGGTTTCACTTTTTCCATAAATCCGGATGGCACCGGCCAGCAAACCACCACGATCCGGCAACAGTTCCAGAGCGCGGCGGTACAGCACGGCGACAATGGCCCGGCATCGTTCAGCGTGGTCTCCAATACCGTTACGCCCAGCGACACGTTGCTGTTTGACTCCAACTTCAACATTACCGGCAGCACGGGCCAGCAAAGCGCGCAGGACTTTTTCTCCAATGATTCTGTCAGCGGATGCTTCAGCCGGAAGATCACCGCTTCCGCCGGTCTGCTCACTTCAATCGCCGATGGCGCATTGTGCAAGAAGGGCGACAAATAAACGAGACGACAGGACGCGGGCGTGAGCTCGCGTCCCTGTCCATCATTTTCTTTCAGTCATTTTGCGGAGCAGAAATGAACCGCGTATGATTTCTTCAAACGATGATTTCTGCAAACGATGACTGAAGGATGTTTATGACGGCTGTATCAGGCTCATCTGCCATTGTCGACGTAAGTAAATACGATCTCAAGCAGGCCCCCTGGCATTGCGACCAGTTGGAGCGCGGCAAAGTTCTGCTCTTCAGCCATGTGCCGTTTGACTTTCCTGACGCTGACCGTGCCTTCCTCCTTTCGCAAAAGCAGACCGGCTCGCGCTTTCACAAAAATATTTCTTATCGCCGGCCAAAGATTTGCTCAAGGGCGTGGATGACAATTCTCCTGATCGCGAGCGCATGAATACCATCATGCGGGACTTCTCCGCCTCAGTCACAAAATTTGTCTCACAGTTTCTTGCCCCATACGCCGGCAAGATGAAGCTGGATTTTGCCAGCTTTCGTCCGCTGGAAGAACAAGGCCGCGACCTCTCGCTGCATAAGCGCAATGACCTGCTGCACGTGGATGCCTTTCCGTCGCGACCCACACACGGCGCGCGCATTCTGCGCGTGTTTGCCAATATCAATCCATCTGTCGGGCGCGTATGGAATGTGGGCGAGCCGTTTCATGACTTTCTGCCAAAGCTTATGCAGCAAAAGAGAATTGGCCCATCGACCAGCGGCCTGGGCCGCGCGCTGGCGCACATGGCCAGCAAGATCGGCTTGCCGGTCCCAGATCGCTCGCCCTATGACGAGTTCATGCTCTATCTGCATGACTGGCTCAAGGAAAACGCCGACTTCCAGAAGAATTCGCCGAAGCAGGAGCTGGTTTTCCCGCCGGGTAGCGCGTGGATGGTCTACACCGACGGCGTTCCACATGCCGCAATGTCAGGCCAGTATGCGCTGGAGCAGACTTTTATTGTCCCCAGGAAGGCCCTGGTCACGCCGCAGGTTGCGCCGTGCCAGGTCCTGGAAGATGGAAACTACGTGCCTCGCGCCCGCGCCAGCTAGGAGCCGTGCTGGTGGGCGGCCCTGCCCAGGTTCATGCGAAGGTTAAAGCCGAAGCTGTTGAGGTCATAAGTGGCGCTGCGGGAAAAACCAAACTGTACGCGCCATAACGGCGTAGGATCAAAAGCCACCCAGCTATTGAAGCCGTTCTCGCGGGTCAGGCCGGAACCGCTGGTGACCGCCGCGAGATCAAAGGTGTTTTTGCCTTTGCCTTTTCCGCTCTGGCCTTTGCCCACAATCTTGCTGAAAATCTTCTGGTTGCCGAACGGGAAAATCTCATAGCCCGATCCGCCAACCGAAAAATGTTTGACCAGCTCGAATTCTCCGCCTTCTTCCACGTGCGAGAGCAAACCCAGCGACGTGAAAGGCTTGGTGGACAATCCTGTATCAGGCACGGCGTTGGCCAGCCCGGCGTCTACAAATGGCGTGAGCCGATCAAAAGCGTGCTCAAAGCGGTTGTCCCAGTCAAAGTTGGCGCGGCCGCTGCTGAAGCCCTTTGACGTGCTGCCCGTGGGCGCTGAAAGCGTTACAGTGGAACCATAATCCAGGGTCTTGTTCGGCGCGCTCATGGCGAAACCGAAATAGGCATTGCCCAGTCCGTTATTGGTCACGTCAGTTGTGGTTGTGGTCGCCGTGCCGTTGACCTGTGTGGTGGTGGTCTGCGTGTTGGCAAAGTAAATCGGCATGCCGGCAAAGATGCCGAAATGCTTATTGAAGTCATATCCGGCGTTTGAGTCGAGCTTGAAGATTTTGCTGTCAGAATTCAACGTGCCCTGAAATTCTTCAAATCCCGTAAATCCTTTTTGCATTTCCGGAGCCGGTATGCCCTGACCAAAGGCACAAGCAGATACAAGCAACGCAAGCATACAAATAGTTAGAAGACGGTTCACAACGGATCTCCTTGTATTACGCAGCTATTCTGTCTTTTCCGCCCTTCAAGAGCAATGAACCGAGGTGTATTGTCCTTGTGACATTGGGGTTGCACCCTTGTGTTTGCCGAAAAGCCTTAGAAGAGCACAATTTTGTTGGATTGATACAATGCTTCCGCTATGAAACTACTCAGGTTCTCTATCCTCTTTATAGTGTCCGTTTTGCTTGCGGGTGCACCGACACGGCCAAGTGCACAGATTCAACCAAATGCGCAGACGCAGACCGTGGTAATCCGCGCCGGAACCTTGCTCGATGGTAAAGGACATGTGCTGCACAATGTTTTGATCGTGGTGCAGGCGGGAAAGATCGTCCGCGTGGAGCCGAACGCAAAAGGTCAGCGCATTTCCGGAGCTGTGGCTTACGATCTCTCCCATATGACGGTGATGCCGGGGTGGATCGACCTGCACGATCACATCACCTGGCACTTTGGTCCTAACGGACGCATAGAAGACAAGAGCGAAACGCCCTATCAGGCCGCGCTGGCCGCCGCCGGGAATGCTTACGCCACGCTGATGGCCGGCTTTACCACGATCCAAAGCGTGGGTTCGCCTGAAGATAAAGAACTGCGCGCAGCCATCAACAGCGGCGCTGTCCCGGGGCCTCGGCTGCTGACTTCACTGGAGCCGATTGAAGACCCAAAGCTCACGCCGGAGCAGATCCGTGAAGCCGTAAGAAAACTTAAAGTAGACGGCGCCGACCTGGTAAAGATCTTTGCCTCGCGCAGCATCCGCCAGGGTGGCGGACAAACACTCACTGACGAGCAGCTTCAGGCAGCGTGCGGAGAAGCCAAAGCACAGGGTCTGCGAACGCTCGTCCACGCTTACCGAGAGGCAGTACGCGCGGCGGCGAACGCCGGCTGCACTGAAATGGAACATGGTACGTATGCGACGCAGGAAGATCTGGATGCAATGGTACAGCACGGAACTTTTTTCGATCCCCAGGTCGGCCTGGTGATTC
>DASXIL010000500.1:0-2359 GCA_036497985.1 Candidatus Angelobacter sp.
AGGCAAGTCCATGAGCCTGACCGGCTGGGTCAAGGAACAGGATGGGAAAACCGTGTTTATCAATGACAAAGATAAACAGGCCTGGAACATCGAAAACATGGATGCCGTGAAGGGCCACGAAGGCCATCACGTAAAGGTCAAGGCCAAGCTGAATGAGTCCGACCATAGCGTGAACGTTGAGAAACTCACAATGCTGAGCAAGGGCAAGCAGACCGGTGAGGAACAGAAGCAAGAAGAAAAGAAATAGCGGCGGGTAACAATTTAGCAGGACAAGCGGGCGGGGCGGCAAGCTTCGCCCGTATTTTATGGGATATCCTTGAACTGTGCGCACTTCCCTGCCAGCGACCGATCAGAAACTTGTCCAGATTGTGGATGTCGCGCTGTCCGATGCTGCACGCAAGAGCGGCGACTGGCTTGTATGCCGTAAAGGATGCACTCAGTGTTGCTACGGCCCATTCGCCATCAGCCAACTGGATTCGTGGCGGCTGCGCAATGGCCTGAATGATCTTGAATCGAGCGACCCGAAGCGTGCAAAGCGAGTGCGGAAGCGCGCGCAGCAGGCGATAAAGCGGTTGTCGCCCACTTTCCCTGGCAATCCTAAAACCGGCATTCTGGCCGAAGACGAAGACGCCGAAACTGCGTTTGCCGATTTCGCCAATGACGAGCCTTGTCCCGCGCTTGATCCTGCCACAGGAGCTTGCGATTTATACGCAGCGCGTCCCATGACGTGCCGCACGTTTGGTCCGCCAGTGCGGTCGGGTCCGGAAGAGGGCTTGGCTGTCTGTGAATTGTGCTATCACGGCGCAACCGATGAGCAGATTGCCGAATGCGAGATGGTTCCTGATCTGGAAAATCTGGAAGAAAAGTTGATTACGCAAGCAGAAGAACTGACGGGCAAGAGCGGAAACACGATTGTGGCGTTCTGCCTGGCGAAGTAGATCAAATTTGAGAGCGGAAAGTATGCATCGCACGCCATCGCTCCCAAAAAAACTTCTTTCGCTCTCCTGCTTGATCCGGAGTTAAAGCGAGGTTAGCATACCCACAGGCCATGCTTCTCCTTCACAGAGCGATTGCCATTGTTTGTCTCGCTGCCATAGTGCTGGCGGCGCTAGCTCCGTTTGGCTCCGCCCTGTTCTGGGCTGTAATTGTTCCTCTCCTCCTCTTCGTCGCGATCCTCCATGCGCTTGGCAGTTGCCTTATATTAGAGAGCGCTTGTTTTCCCTCATGTCCGCTCGTCTCGGGCGTTTCCTCCCGCGCTCCTCCAACGCTCTGATCGCCTGAGTTTGAGCGCCTAAACTCGCTACCTGGATTCAACGCTATGAGCCGCAATGTTGCGCATTTGCAGCGTATTCGGCGCTGCTGTGTGTCCATTGCTGGAGACAATTTGTGTCGATAAAGCATTTGTTGCGCACCCTGGCGGTGTGCCTTCCCCTGATGATTGGCTCGCTAAGTGGGGTGCCAATGAAGCCGGAAGAAATTGAAGAACTAATGCATAACCTGAATCAGCCTAAACTCACCATCACTGTCCCCGGCGAGAGTGAGAATGGAGACGATCCGATTGACGGGCCGCTGAACCCAAGCATCTGATCACGTTGGGAATGTCTTTTCTGATGCGCGTTTCCCTAAGCACTCGACATTACGACGCAAATTGGCGGAGCACGAAGACTGCAGCGAGGTTTGCTGTCTAAGCCCCGGCGGAAACCGGCATGTCAGAGATCACGCCTTCAGGAATATGGTGGCGCTGGCTGCGTGGCAGCTTCCCAAGCAATCCCAGAGTGAAGAACGTCCCGGCGACAATCAAAAAAGTAGCTAGTCGCAGGTGACCCAGACTGGTGGTGGAAAGGTCAAAATATTTTCCCAGCCGCCACATGGCCCAGCCGGCTAGCTGCGTGGGGACCACAGTCCACACGGCAACGTAGAACCAGCCCTTTTCCGCGCCTTCATCGCGGGTGGAACGGGCCGCGCGCGGAGTGAAGTCCAGAATCGTGGCAAGCACGATGGCAGCAGCCAGCGGGTAATAAAGCTTCACGAAGAGCTCGTTGATGATCCAACGGCCGAAGAAAAAGTTGATGACCAGCCCGATCAGATTGATGGTGAACGGCACTAGCAGGTCAATCCAGGCGGCGGTGTAGCAAACCACGCGATACCAGAGATTCGGTTTGGGCTCGCCATAGTGCGTAATGTAAGGTCGAGGCTCGCCGCCAGGAAGGCGTCCGGCGAACCCGCGCCACGTGCAAACGGCAGTTACGATCGCCAGCCAAATCCAGTGACGGCGATCAGGGCCGTGCGCATAAAGATCAGCAGTTAGGTGGCCGGGGAGAATCCAGAAGACCCATATCCAGATGGGGACGTGGAGTAC
>DASXIL010000501.1:0-4067 GCA_036497985.1 Candidatus Angelobacter sp.
GGGCGACCCTCGTGACAAGGCGACGCAATTTATCTGGACCACGCTCAGCGATCTTTGGACTTACTCGGCCAACCGCATTCCTGAAATTGCTGACACCGTTGTTGAGATCGACCAGGCCATGCGCATGGGCTTTAACTGGGAAGTGGGGCCGTTTGAGGTATGGGACCTGGCTGGCGTGGAGCTGACCGTCGCGCGCTTGAAGAAGAAAGGCAAGCCGGTGGCGGCGAATGCCGAGAAGCTTTTGGCGGCTGGCGCAAACACCTGGTACAAGGACGATCCTTCATCGCCTTCAGGCCGCGCTTATTTTGATCTGCGCACCGGCAAATACCAGCCGGTTAAAGTTGCTGAAGGCGTGTGGTCTGTTTCAACCGCCAAGAAATCGAACGGTGTTGTGAAGAAAAATGCCGGCGCATCGCTCATCGATCTGGGCGACGGCGTGGGCTGCATTGAATTTCACTCCAAAATGAATGCGCTGGGCGGGGACATTGTGCAGATGGTCACGCAGTCACTCAAGACCGGCGGCATTGGCGACCAGTTTGAAGCATTTGTGATCACCGGCGACTCGGCAAACTTTTCCGTCGGCGCCAACCTGATGATGCTGATGCTGGCCGTCCAGGAAGAAGAGTGGGACGAAGTTGATATGGCCATCAAACAATTCCAGGGCATGACGCAGGCCATCAAGTTCTGCTCGCGTCCCGTGGTTACAGCATCTTTCGGCATGACGCTGGGCGGAGGCTGCGAAATCAACCTGCACTCCGCGGCGCGCCAGCCTCACTCTGAACTCTATATGGGATTGGTTGAAGTCGGAGTCGGCCTGTTGCCAGGTGGCGGCGGCTGCAAAGAGATGCTGCTGCGCGCGCTGGACAATGCAAAGGCCGTCCGGCCCGATGGTCGCGGCGAGTCAGTTGAAGTGATGGAAGGCATGAAACGGACATTTGAGACCATCGCCATGGCCAAGGTTTCAACTTCCGCGTATGAAGCCCGCGGGCTGGGCTTTCTATCCGATGGCGATGCGATCTCGATGAACCGCGAGCGCATCCTGGCCGACGCGAAAGATCGCACGCTGGAGTTGGCTCGCGCTGGATATCGCGCGCCCATCCCGCGGATGGACATTCCCGCGCCGGGAGAAAATGCGCTTGCGACGTTGCGCCTGGGAATCCATCTAATGAAACAGGCCGAATACATCAGTGACCACGATGTAAAGGTCGCAACCAAAGTGGCTGAGGTGATTTGCGGCGGCAATGTTACGCCGGGAACGCCCGTCAGTGAGCAATACATATTGGACCTGGAACGCGAAGGATTTAAGTCACTCTGCGGCGAGAAGAAGACGCAGGAACGCATACAGTTCACACTGAAGACCGGCAAGCCGCTGAGGAATTAGTGAAAAAACGCGGACTCGTCATCTTAAGCGTAGTGGTCTTGCTGGGAGCATGGCTGATGGTGGTGGGCTATGAGTTCCTGGAAAAAGAGAATGCCCGTTTTCAAAAGAACGTGAAAGCGGCCAGGGAAGACCAGCAGCGTTGCACGGCGCGAAACTCGAAGTATCGGAATTACGACCAGTTTCGCACCAGCATCCGGCTGCCTTATACCAGCGATCTGCCGGTGGAGCGATGGATGCATCAATACGACACGTTGCGCGCGGGCATGAGCGAACCAGAAGTTGAGATCATTCTGGGCGCTCCGGATTACGCGCGATGTGACGTGACCAAACTGGGCGACAAGTTCGTTGGATCAACGTGGGTGTATGCGGTAGCAGTTCCGCAGGACGTGGCGAATGATAGCCAGAACAGCGGAATCCAGATTGTGTTTGGGCCAGACGGAAAGCTGACGGACAAGAACGCGATGAACATGCAGGCCAAAGCGAGTCCAACGCCGACGCCAGTGGCGGTCGCGTCGCCGAGTCCGGCAGTAACGCCGGCGCAAGATGCAACGCCGCAGCCGACGCCGAGCGTGAACGCAACACCAGCAATGGCGCCGAGCGCGGCGCCAGTGAGTACGCCGCAACAAACAATACCGGCGCCGACGGCTACACCGAGTCCGACGCAGCAAATGTAGAGACAGAGGCGATATTTGCGAATGTTTTCGTGAGTTGGTGAACAAATCGCAGGCGAGGGCGCCTGCGCTCCACAATTTTTGAAAGAGCCAAAGGCCAAAAGCTGAGAGCTAGAGGCTAGAAGCCAGGAGCTTTTTATGCGTGAAGTTGTCATAGCAAGTTCGGTTCGTACCGCAGTTGGAAAATCGGGTAAAGGCACGTTGCGCGCTACGCGTCCGGATGACCTTGCCGCCGTGGCCATCAAGGGCGCGCTGGATCGAATCCCGCAGCTCGACAAAAAGGAAATAGAAGACGTGATCATAGGCTGCGCTACGCCGGAGGCAGAACAGGGAATGAACGTGGCACGCATCGCCTCTCTGCGCGCGGGCTTGCCGGTGGAAGTTTCCGCCATGACCATCAATCGCTTCTGCTCATCGGGACTGCAGGCCATCTCGCTGGCGGTCGATTCCGTGGCGGCGGGGCGGGCCGAGGTCGCGATCGGGGGCGGGACGGAATCGATGAGCATGATTCCCATGGGCGGCAACAAGGTTTCCATCAATCCCTGGCTGATGGATAACTATCCTGACAGCTATCTTTCCATGGGACTCACGGCGGAGCGGCTGGCCAAGCGTTTCGGGATCACGCGCCAGCAGGCGGACGAGTTCTCACTCAATAGCCACAAGAAGGCCATCGCGGCCATCCAGGGAGGGAAGTTCGAGGATGAGATTGTGCCGGTGCCGGTCAGCTTCACCACGCCGAACGGCTCCAAGCCCAAGCGCATGGAAATCATCTTTAAGGTCGATGAAGGCCCGCGCGCCGACTCGACCATCGAAGCGCTGGCCGCGCTGAAGCCGGCTTTCCATGCCAAAGGGAGCGTTACGGCAGGGAATTCTTCGCAGACTTCTGACGGCGCGGCGGCAACCGTCGTAATGTCCAGTGACAAAGCCCGGCAACTGGGCATCAAACCAATGGCGCGATTTGTGGCTTTTGCCACGGCGGGCTACCTGCCGGAAGAAATGGGCCTGGGACCAGTCTATGCCATTCCTAAAGTACTCAAGATGGCTGGACTAAAGCTGGAAAACATCGATGTGATCGAGTTGAATGAAGCTTTCGCGGCGCAGGCGCTGTCGGTCATCAAGGAAGCCGGGCTTGATCCGAACAAGATCAATCCTAACGGCGGGGCGGTGGCGCTTGGGCATCCGCTGGGATGCACAGGCGCTAAGCTCACGGCGACGATTTTGCGTGAACTCAAACGCCGCAATGGCAAATATGGAATCGTGACCATGTGCATCGGCGGCGGCATGGGTGCGGCGGGGATTTTTGAGAATATCGCATGAGTTCTTCACCACAGAGGGCACAGAGTGCCACAGAGGTAACCGGAGTAAATCAGGTTACGCATGCCATTATCGGCGCAGCGATGAAGGTACATTCCGCACTTGGCCCGGGCCTTCTGGAGAAAGCTTACTCGGCATGTTTGGCGTATGAACTCAGGAAGCAGGGTTTCGACGTCAAAACTGAGGTCGAGTTACCCGTGATATATGAGAGCGTTCGCATCGACCTGGGGTATCGCATCGATCTCCTGGTAAATGATTTGGTCATTGTGGAACTCAAATGTGTGGAGAAGATCGCCCCGGTTCATGAGGCGCAGATCATTTCCTACCTGCGTTTGTGCAGAAAGAGTGTAGGTCTGTTAATTAATTTTCATGTTCGACACCTTAAAGATGGAATAAAACGATTCGTAGAGGGGACTGACTGGAACTGACTCTGTGTTCCTCTGTGTCCTCTGTGGTAAAAGGAGCTTTAAATGGCTACAGTAGCAGTCCCAAACAAAATCAAACTGGCGGGTGGAAGTTTTCTTATTGAAGAGCATGCAACTGACCAGGTCTTTACCCTGGAAGACCTGAGCGAAGAGCATCAGCAGATTGCGCAGACCACGCAAGATTTTGCCCGCAATGAGATTCTGCCCAACGTGGAAAAGATCGAGCACAAAGAGTTTGCGGTGACGCGCGGCCTGATCCAGAAGGCGTGCGAAATC
>DASXIL010000502.1:0-9004 GCA_036497985.1 Candidatus Angelobacter sp.
ATGTCTGCTGTGGCGCGCGGCAGAACGTAGAGTTCCCGAAATACTTTGGAATAAAAGCGCGGCTTACCGTGCAAGACAAAAGCTACAGGCTCAATCCGATCCTGATTGAGCCGGGAACAGAATTTGTTGTCGCGGCATTGCGACACCCGGCAACGAAAGAAGCGTCGGGGAAAGAAATTGAGATCAGGATTGGATAAAATGAGTAATTGGGTAATTTGGTAAATGAATAAATGGCAAAACAATCATCGCCTTTTTGCTTGCTGAAGGCGTCGCCACCTGCAATCCAATTTTTAAAAATTTAGGCAATTACCAATTTACCCATTTACCAATTCATATCAGTGCTTATGATCCATCCCCGGCATGTCCCCATGCTCATGTTCTAAGCCCGGCTTGTCTTTCAGCTGTCGTTCCACGGACCAGATTTCGTCCGGCGTTTTCTCCCACGGATACATATGCACCATCCAGCCAAAGACATGTGTCATGAATGTGCCGCCGGCAGCTTCGCAGGCTTCCTCGGTTGAGATGGAGCCGTTCAGTCCAAACCTGGCGTCTTTGCGCAACGCTTCAATTTCTTGGCCTTGGGGCGGCTTGCACATATTTACATGCTGATGCCATTGCGTCATGCTCAGCGGAATTCTCTCGTCGAGCTGTTGCTCACTGAAGCGAACCGGAGCGGTGTACATGGCGCCGATAAGCTTGTAGTCGTCCCCATGTTTTTCATACAAGAGCGATGTTGGCTTGGCCGGATCAAAGCGAAAAGCTTCCCCGATGGCATTTTGATAATTGGTGAAGTGATACATCTTCTGCGGGACGTTAGGGAGAAAAATCCTGAATCCTTCATCCAGCGCAACTTTATAGTCGCGGTATTTCTCCAGCGCCGGCCGCGCCTGCTCCACCACCTGCTGGGCTTTGGCTGCGTCACCTGCGTGGACTGGCCGCAGCTCTGTCATATGCATGTGTGCGGCCATGTGATGATGCTCTTCATGGTTGTGGCCGCGCCCCATGGCCTCAGTGGTGGCGTTCAATTCGACCTGACCAGCAGGTGTTTGTGGCGCCTGGCTATGGTCAGGCTCCTGGGCAAAAAGGAAAAGCGCGGCAACGCCAAGCGCCGCTAAAATCAGATATTTCTTCATCGCCAAACTCTCCGCTGTGCAACACCCGTAGCAAACCCGAAACAAACGCAAAAGTTACCTTCGAGTGGCAGAAAGGAACTTCAGAGCCCCCTGCGGGTTAGTATGAGCCGGGAGGAAAGACCATGCAACGATTTTGTCATCGTATTGCAATTGCAGCACTTACATCTGTACTGCTGATGCCGCTGGGGTTGCAGGCTCAGGAGCAAAGCAAAGATCAAGGCAGCTCTACGCAAAATGGCAGTCAAACTGAAGGCCCGCAAGCGCTAGGACGCCGTGGCGCAGCACAACGCCAGCGCCAGCACATGGCGATGCTGGCCGAGAAACTTGGTCTTTCTGACGCGCAAAAAGCGCAGTTCGAGCAGATTGGCCGGGACATGCGGAAGCAGGGTATGGCTATCCGGCAGGACAGCGCGCTGACCGACGATCAGAAGAGAGAAAAGATGCAGGAGCTGCGCAAGCAGTCACACAAGCAGATGTTTAGCGTCCTGACGCCGGAGCAAAAAGAAAAGCTGAAGCAGATGCGCGAAGAGCACAACAAGGAACAGGACAAGAGCAAGACGTCGGGAGATCAGGCGTCAGCCAAGAAAAAACCAGGCTCATTGAGCGACGATGACGACCCATTTGCCGGCATGACCAGTGATGATGACGATGGCCCGGGCAATGGCGGTAGCGTTCTGTAACGCGCGTTTAAGGAGTGTGCACCGGTTCTTCGTGCTCGAATAGCGGCTTCCATGATTCGTCGAGTGATACCCACTGGTCAAATTCCTGCCAGCTGGATTTCATCTCTGGAACATGGAGCAGGCCGTGGCCATCGGAGCAAACCAGCTCCGTTCCCCACCAATCGAGAAGCAAATAGCTGGGCGTCCCCACGGACGCCTCATTGCCGAGCCGCCTCAGGCAGAAGCGGCAGCGGCGGCCCTGATCGTGCAATGACCATGAGAGTGCCACCATCGCCGTGACAAGGAAAAGCCAGGTAGCAAATGGCCCAACCAGCGGATGGACAGATCCTGTAAGTATGATCGAGGCGCGTCCCGTAAATTCCAGTGAAGCCACAAAGCATAGTGCCAGCAGCAGCAGGGTCTTAAGAGAGAAGAAACCCCACCACCTTAGTGTGTGACGCCAGCTTAGCTTCAGCTTGCGAGTCTTGGCGCCGCCCAGACGGCTGCTGCCCAGGGCGATTCCACCGAACAATGAGAGCACGGTGAAAAACAGGTAAAGTTTCACGCCCTGGTGCGCGCGCGACACAAATGATTCCAACTGTGGCTGCGAATATTCGTTGATCTTGGCAAACCGCTGAAACTCCTCTTGCGCCTGCGTTAGCGATACGTGCGGGGCCATGCGCAGAACCGCGCCGGTGCGGTCAGCAAAGTTGTTGGTGGTTGTGCCCCAGTTGGGCAGCATCCAGATCGAAACTTCAGGAAAGGTAAATACAAAGCTCTCGGGAAGCACGCCGATCACGATGCCCGGGCGATCGTCCACGGAGATTGTCTTGCCCACGATGTTGCGATCTGAGTTGAATTGCGCTTCCCACAGGCGATAGGTAATCACCACGCATCCCGCACAATTCATTTCATCTACCGGCGTAAAAAGCCGTCCCAGGGCAGCCTTGTTGCCCAATAGATCAAAAAAGTTGGGTGAGACGCGGGCGCTGAAATCATTGACGTGATCATGCGCAAACCTGAGAGAGACGGGATGCCATGAGTACGCAGCAACCATTTCCGCTGTCTTGCTGTTCTTCTCCCATTTCGCGGCTTCACGGAACAGATTCTCTTCGTCATATTTGGTAAAACTGCCATGCATTGAGAGATAAGCCAGACGATCGGGCTGCTGGAACTGCAGCGGCTTGAATACAGACCGGATGGTGGGAGCAAAACCCGTGACTACTATGAGACCGAGAACGGCGACCAGGATCGCCGTGAGACAAAAGCGGGCTGAACGCGGCTCTTCATCAAACGCTCGCGTGACTTTCTTGTGGTTAAAGCGGTGAAATGCCGCATCGGGAAATGCGCCCCAGCAATGCCGGGTCAGTTCCATGGCTGTATGCGAGTTCAGCCGTCCAGACTCAGCCAGAAAGTGGAGCCAGTGCCATATCTCTCCATACCACTCCTGGTACCACGCGGCGCGCTGCGCTTTGGGTACCAGCAAACTTGCGCTCCGCAACAGGAACTTACATTGCCAGATCAGGAGTCGGATTTGAGGATCGGCCTTCACTACATTTCCTCGCTATCGGCGCGTTACCTTCTCTTCCGGGGCCAGCTTTGCCAAAAGCGGGTAGCGCTCCACGGCGTTCATGAGCGCATCTTTGCCCTGGCGAGTAAGTTTGTAATAGCGGCGGGGAGGGCGGTCCTGGCGGAGAGCGATCTTACTGTCTTCCCAGTCGCCGCTCACCAGGGACTCTTTTTCCAGCCGGCGCAACGCGGGATAAATAGTGCCGCTCGGTAGGCCGGTGACGTCCATGATGTCAAAACCGTAGATGTAGCCTGACCGGATGGTTTGCAGGATCAGCGCCGATGTGTGAGAAATTCTTGCCGCAGTTTCCATGTCCCGTGTGCAACCCTATGTAGTATTCTTTATATGTAGTATTCTCGTATAGTACGCCTTACACCCTGATTTTACCGGAATACCTTTGGCCCCGCACAGGAATATTTGTCGCCATATCCGGGAACCCGCAGGCGCCACGCGGTGTCTTTCCTGAGATGGCGTTAACGAGGCAACCTTATGCTTGAAGCAATTGGCCTTACCAAGTGTTACGCCAGTCTTCCCGCTGTAAGCCACGTAAGTTTTACCGTCCGCCCGGGAGAAATTTTGGGTTACCTGGGACCCAACGGCTCAGGGAAAAGCACCACGGTAAAAATGATCACCGGCCTGATGGAACCCACGCGCGGCAAAGTGCTGTTCCATGGCAGCAATATCAAAGACGATCTGCCGGGCTACAAAAGGGTGCTGGGGTATGTGCCCGAGGAAGCCCTGCTCTATCCCTACATGACCGGATGGGAATACCTGGAGTTTGTGGGCATATTGCGCGGCATGGACCAGAAGCAGCTTCGCAAGCGCGCCGACGCGCTTCTGGAATTGTTTCTGCTATTTCCTTTTCGCCACGCGACAATGGCCTCATATTCCAAGGGCATGCGGCAACGCATTCTGCTGATTGCCGCGCTCATGCATGATCCTGAAATCCTGGTGTTCGATGAGCCACTCTCCGGCCTGGACGTAACCTCTGCCATGATCTTCAGGAAAGTGGTGAAGTCGCTGAGTGACCAGGGCAAGATCATTTTGTATTGCTCACACGTGCTTGAGGTGGTGGAAAAACTTTGCTCTCACCTGCTGATCCTGAGCAAAGGCACCGTGGCGGCGCATAGGTCTGTCAGCGAAGTGACCAGGATGACTGGACTTGCCACTTGGGAAGATTCCTTCTCTCATCTGGTCAAGGAGCAGGATGCTGAACAGATTGCGCATGACATTGTGGAAGTGATGGCGGCGCCCTGATGGTGCTGCTGCCGGACAGCGTGTTTCGCCGGATTTCAATCTATGTTCGAGTGCTGGTAGTGATTCTGCTGCTGGGGTTGCTGTGCTCGACTTTTGCCGTAGCACCCTTGCTGAGCACGCTTCACGCCAACGATCCTTCTTTTCTGCGATGGCTGCCTCCTGTGTGGTTTCTGGGCTTGTCGCGCACAATCCTGGGCAAGGCTGATTCGATGGCGCAGATGGGAACAATTGGCCTTTGGGCCGTGATTGCCGTAATGATTCTTGCGCCGCTGGTTTATGTCCTGAGTTATTACCGCTACTTCATACGTATTCCTGAGACGCTGGACACAACATTGCGAAGCCGCGCACCCCGGATTCTATTTCCCATGCAAGTAATGGACTGGTTTGTTCTGCGGTCGTCTTATGAGCGCGCCACCTATCGCTTTGCCATGAAGACCCTACTGCGGAATGATCGCCATTCTCTGATCTTCGGCGGCTTTGCGGGACTTGGTATTGTAATCGCTTCGCAAACGCTGCTTTCCGCCGTCAATCAAAGGCCAGGTGGAGCACCGAGCGCGGCCATGATTTCAGTACCGTTTACCCTTGCGTATTTTCTGATATGTGGTCTGCGCTTTGTCTTTGATCTGCCTGCGGAATTGCGGGCCAACTGGGTGCATCGCGTGATTCTGGACTCTGAACAACAAGCGCCCGCCGACGCAGCGAGAAAAGTGGTCCTGACGTTTGTTCTGCCCTGGATTCTTATGGTCTGTCTGCCTCTGCATCTGTATTACTGGGGCTGGACGGTGGGCATTGCGCTGATAGCAGTCTTGATTGCCGCATGTTACCTGCTTGCGGATGGATTGCTGCGCCGGTTCGCGAAAATACCTTTTGCCTGCGCTTACCCGGCATGGAAACAGAGCGCCACCGTGATTGTCTTGCTCTACGTTCTGGGATTGTGGGGGGTTGCTTCTCTACTGCCCGGCTTGGAGCATGCCTTACTGCTGAAAAGCGCCTGGTATCTCTGGGGGCTTGTAGCTGCGCTGTTGGCTGTCCGTTTTGCATTGCGAAGATTGCGCGATGATGATCCCTGGTCCCGAACACTCGTCTTTGAAGAAACTCCTGACACTCCGTTTGAGCTGCTGAACCTTTCTGGTCACTGAGCAGATCATCGAATCCCTGAAACGATAGAAGCTGTCCGGTCACTAGCCAGACGTGACCAAAATCGAAACTTGCCGCGCCCTCCCGGAGCGCCCTTGTAAGGAGTGTTATGTCAAAGTTGCGTCCACTCATCGCCGTTACGCTTTGCCTTGTTCTTTTCAGCTCAACTTCCCAGGCATGGTTCGGATTTGGCCATATGGCGGTTGCCTATGTGGCCTACCAGAAGCTTACTCCGGAGAAAAGGACACGCGTTGCGCAGCTTCTTAAGAAGAACCCGTATTACAAGACAAAGTGGAAAGCGATGATTCCCGCAGGGACGCCTGCAGACCAGCAGGACTTGATGTATTTCATGATCGCAGCCACATGGCCGGACCAGATAAAAGATAAAAACTCAGGCTACAACGACGATGGGCCAGCTGGTGGCAACGTCCCTCCTGCAGGACCGTCGGCGTGGCAAAACACAGGGTACAGCGATCTAGCCCGGCACAAGTATTGGCATTTTATTGACACGCCTTTTACCCAGGACGGCACCACACCTCTGGCGGCAATTCCGTCACCGAATGCGGAGACCGAAATTGCCATCTTCCGCCAGGCATTAACATCCAGCGTTTCTGACAAGATCAAATCATACGATCTGGTGTGGCTCCTGCATCTGGTGGGCGACGTTCACCAGCCGCTTCATTCCACAACGCGCATTGGCGCAACTGACCTCCACGGCGATAACGGGGGCAACAACGTCAAACTATCTGACCCCAGCAAAGAATTGCATGCCTTCTGGGACGGCTTGCCTGGCGATAGCTCGAACGTTGCAGACGTAATTGCTTATGGAAAGACCTTGACTGCCGCCGATCCGCTGCTGGAGCAGAAAGCAGACGCTTCTGATTGGATCAAGGAAAGCTTTGATATCGCGCAGACAACCGTTTATTCCGGTCCCATTGGCACCGGTGACGGGCCGTTTCCGATTACACAGGCATACAAGGACAACGCGCAGAAGATCGCGGCTGAAAGAGTGGAACTGGCAGGTGAGCGGCTGGCGAACCTGATCAATGACGAACTCAAGTAGTGGCGATGTGCCTAGCCGTTCATGTGCAACTTGTCGCGCTTGCGGCGGTCTGTACGCGCGAACTCGATGATTTCCGCGATCATGTCCGCATAGGACCGGCCGGACTTTTTTGCGGCCATAAAGAACTCTGAATTGCTGGAAAGCCACGGGTTGGGATTGGCCTCAATTACGTAGACCTTTCCCTTGTCCGTGAGCCGCATGTCAATGCGTCCATAGTCGCGCAGCTTAAGAATGCGATACGTGGTGAGCGCAGTGGAAGAAAGCAGTTCTTGGGTTTCTTCGTCCAGATTTTCTACTGGCGCTGACTTGGTGAGCTTGTAGGCTTCGCTGTCTTTTTCCCACTTTACTTCCATCCCGGCGACTTTGGGCATGCCCTCAGGCAGCCGCGAGAGATCAAGCTCCACCAGCGGCAACACTTCAGGATTCTGGTTGCCAAGAATGCCGGCGTAAATTTCACGGCCTTCAATATATTCTTCAATCAGCGCGGGCGAGTTGAACTCTTCCTGAACGTAGTGGATGCGCTCCATCAGTTCTTTAACGCTTCCCACGACAGAGCCCTGGTCGATGCCAAGCGATCCATCTTCTGCTTCCGGCTTCACAATCAATGGAAAAGAAATTTCCTGCGAGTGGTCCAGCTTGCCCTGGTAGCAGGTGGCAAAGTACGGAGTACGGATGTTGTAAAACTGAAACAGTTTTTTGGCGAGGCCCTTGTCCTGTGCCAGATATAGGCCTTGCGGCCCCGCGCCGGTATAAGGACGGCCCAACAGATCCAGAAACGCCGCTACATGCATTTCCATGGTGTCATCGCCGGCATAGGATTCAACCAAGTTGAAGAAGAGGTCGGTTTCCTGGCGTGCGAGCGCGAGCAGCGACTTATCTTCTCCATCCAGCATCATGTAGCTCGGCTCATGGCCGAGCTTCTCCAGCGCTTCAAAGATTTCTTCGCGGTCGTGCTTCTCTCTCTTTTTACGCCGCTTCTTGGCACCGCGTTTCTTCTTTTCCGGCTCTGGAGTTATTTCTTCTTCCCCGTCTCCCCAGCTTTCGTAAAGCACCGTGATTTTCAATTTACTGTCCATAGTGGTTCCCATACAGATTGTTTATCCAGCAGATCAATCTTGCAATCGATTGCCGGCGCTTATGTCTGCACAAATTTTCCCCGCGTTACGTAATTCATGGCCAACGCCGTTGCGTAAACCGTTAGCTCAGTCAGGCACTCTCTTTCTTGTTTTATGTTGACGCGCAAGTCCATTTCTCCTACGCGCGTTTCAATTGACTCAACCAATTTCTTGATCAGCGACCGTGGCACGCCGCTCCAGTAGGTAAGTTTGTCCACCAGAGACTTATGATTTTCACGCAAAAGCTCCGCGGCGGGACGCACGCCTTTCTTCCGCCTGCGGCCGGCGTTGAAAATATCCTGGAGATCGGTATCCAGCGGCAGATCGCCCGGCGAAGGCTGCTCGCTCAGCACGGCTTCGTAGAAATCTCCAACCGTGGTGTCCATCTCTTCTACCGTGATGTCGGTGCGTCCGCGGGGACGCACGGGATCGAGGCTGCCAAGCTTTCTGAAAGTGCGATCAACGTAGCGCAGCTTTTCGAGTGCGGGCCAGCCTTTATATTTTTGCCGCCAGCGTGAGCCGGGCGTGAGCCACACGGCAAATGTTTCGGCAAAATCTTCATCAGGATGCTTCTGCGCGTACCAGCCTTCCATGTGGCGGACAAAGCTGCGGGAAAAAGGAATTGGACGGTATGCGTCGCGATAAGGCTTGCGATATGGCCCAAACAGGTGCTTCCACTCTGGAGTCTTGTGCAAAGCGTACGCGTAGTTGATGGCGTGTCCGGCTTCATGGCGCAGGTACATCATGATCTGGCGGGAATCTTCCAGGTCATTCATTTCCTTTTCCAGGCGCGCAAGTTTGGGATCGGCCAGGTAAAAGGGAATTCCGATGATCGGCTCGCCTGAGGGACATCCCCACTCGTCAGTGAGATAGCACGCCGGATGAAACTTCTTGAGCCCTTTGCGCTCAAGTTCGCGATAGAGCTGCTGCACAAAGCGCTCCAGCGGCGATCCTTCCAGCTTCAGCCCCAGATCGCGTATGGGCTTGCCCAGAATTTCCTGGACTTCCGGCGGTGCTTTTTCAAAGGCGGCGCGCAAGCAGACTCCGCGAGAAGATTAGCACATGCATCA
>DASXIL010000503.1:0-6913 GCA_036497985.1 Candidatus Angelobacter sp.
GTTCGTCATTCCCGCACTGGGCGCGCCCGCCGATGATTGCGCCGGCGCCGCCGCGGCTCCGGATGGTGTCACGCTTTGGCTTGAAACTGCTGTTCCGCATGCCGCACAAAAGCCCGAACCCGCATTGAGTTGAGCCCCACACTTTGCACAAAATGCCATACCCCACATCTCCTTCCGAAAGTAGACTCTTTGAGAGTTTTGTTGCGGTACAGCTTAGCCCTTCTTGAGCCGGAATGAAAGAGAACTAATTGCTTAATCCGGCTAAATTTCAGCTTTTTGGGTCAAATGCAGGTTTTGCTTCTTTACGCGACTCCGCGTGCTTCTCCCAGAACCACCTTGATATCCATGCGTTTCTTGCCTCGATAGATCGTTACCGTCACGGTATCGCCTGACCGGTGGTTTTGCATTACGTGAGAGAGGTCTTGCTGGTCCTCAAGCGGCTGGCCTTCAATGGCTACCAGTAAATCGCCGCCTATCATAATGGGATAATTACCCAGATAAGCCCGTTCCGTTCCCGCCCGCAGGCCTGCACGATCAGCGGCGCTACCCGGCACAACGTCAACAATCAGCAATCCCGAGTCAGCTGCGAGTCCTAGCTGATTTGCCAGTTCGGGGCCTATGGGAATGGTTCGGACGCCGATTTCCGGTCTACGGACCCTTCCCAGATGCACGAGATCGTCCAGCACAGCTTTGGCAGTATTAATGGGGATAGCAAAGCCGATTCCGGCGCTCTGCTCCACGCCGCCAGTCAAAATCATGGTATTGATGCCGATAACCTGGCCGCGTGCATTTAATAGCGGGCCGCCGGAATTTCCTGGATTAATTGCTGCGTCAGTCTGAATGGCCTCGTCAATGAATCCGCGCTGACCTTTCAGGGAACGAATGGAGCTAATGATGCCGCGTGTCATGGTGCCGCTCAGGCCAAACGGGTTTCCAATGGCATAAACCTTCTGTCCCACCACCAAGCTTTTGGAATCGCCAATTTCAGCTTTCGGTACTTCTTTGTTGGGAATCTGGATCACCGCCAGGTCATGCACAGGATCGGTGCCTACGATCTGGGCTTTGTACTTCTTTTTGTCACTGGTAGTGACCTCAACTTGACGGGCTCCATCTATGACATGGAAGTTCGTAAGAATATGGCCGTCTGCATCAATCACAAAGCCCGATCCCATGCCTTGTTGCGGCACAGCGCCGTAAAAAAAGTCATAGGCAACGGCCGTTGAAGTGATATTTACCACGGCAGGCAGGGCCTTTTTATAAACCGCTATATTGTTTTGCTCTTCTGCGTCGTAATTAGCCGGCCCGGCGGCCTCGGTAAGTTCAACGTGCGCGGGGCGCGTTACCCATGAAGGGCCATCAGGCCCACTCATTCGTGTAGTGACAAAATAAAAAGTAATAACCAACAAGAATGCGAGCAGAACTGGACGTAAGGACTTCATATGTCACCTATCAAAACTGAGCCGTTTGGCCAGGACTTTTAATTCGGAATAAATCCGCTGCACCTGATGCCGCGTTTCTTCGACGGAAGCGGAGTTGTCAATCACAAAATCCGCGCGCCGGGCTTTTTCCTCGTCGGGCATCTGTGCTTTGGTGCGGCGATCCACGTCAGCCCTTGCCGCGTCTTCACTCATTCCGGTGCGTTGCGCAAAGCGCGCGACCTTCTGCGCCGGCTTGCACGTCACTACCATGATCCGGTCAAAACGGTCTTTGACTCCGGCCTCCAGAATCAGTGCCGCCTCCACAATGGCCACGGCGTATGGATCTTTTTCGCCCAAGGCCCGCATCCATTCGTCCTGCTGCCGGATTACAGCAGGATGCACAATTTTATTTAGCTCTTCAACACGGCCGCCGTCAAACACTAGCGTAGCCAGTTTGGCGCGATCCAATTCGCCATCCGGCTTTAAGATCTCAGGGCCAAAATGTCGGACTAACTCCTGAAGAACTTCGTGGCCGGGACGGTAGAGTTCGTGGGCAATAACGTCGGCATCTACGATGGTCGCGCCGAGATCGGCAAACATTTTGGCCACGGTGGATTTACCGCAGGCTACTCCGCCCGTGAGCCCGACACGCAGCATCGCTAGCTCCGCGCCTGCCGCTCTGGCCTACGACGCATCTTGCATGCCTTAACTGTATTTGCCATAAGCATGGCGATCGTCAGCGGACCAACCCCGCCCGGCACCGGCGTAATCGCGCCTGCCACGGCGGCGACATGGGGGTCAACATCGCCGACTAAAGTCGAACCTTTTTCGGCAAAAGATTTTTCTCGCGCCGGATCGCCGGCAAAGAATCTCTCAAACTCGGCGCGATCAGTGATCTTGTTAATGCCTACATCGATTACGGCAGCGCCCGGCTTGATGAAATCGTCCGTCACAAAACCGGACTTGCCGATCGCTGCTACCAGAATGTCTGCCTGCCGCGCAATCTGCGCAATGTTTTTCGTTTTCGAATGGCAGACCGTGATGGTGGCGTTGTTGTTCAGCAGCAGCATGGCCACCGGCTTGCCCACAATGTCACTTCGTCCGATTACCACGGCATTGCGGCCCTCAATTGCAATATTACTGCGCCGCAGAATCTCAATCACTCCTGCCGGTGTGCATGGCACCAGCCCCGGACGCTGCGTGGAAAGATTGCCCACGTTCACCGGATGAAATCCATCTACATCCTTTTCGGGTGAGACCGCCAGCAACACTTTCTTGGAATCCACCTGCGCAGGCAACGGCAGCTGCACCAGGATGCCATCAATTTCGTCGCGATTGTTCAACTCATTGACCATCTGAAGCAGTTCGGCCGTAGTCACCGAGTCTGGCGGAGTCATGTTTTCGCTCAGCATGCCGAGCTGCTGGCAGGACTTCACCTTGTTACGCACGTAAATCTCTGATGCCGGATTGTGTCCCGCCAGGATCACGGCGAGCCCCGGCCTTATGCCGGCAGCGCTTAGCTTTTGTACTTCCTCAGCGACTTCGGCCTTGATCTGCGCGGCGATTTTGTTACCGTCAAGGATGGTGGCAGCAATAGTATTCATGGGAATAATTATCTTAACCACAAAAAATGCAAAGGTACACCCAGGCGGGCGTAATGGCCGTACTCTAGAAATGTGATCTAAAATAGAAAAGATGATGCTTAAACAAATTCTGGACGCGCTGGCCTGCCCGGTGCCGTCATGCCGCAAGCCGCTCAAGCTGGCTGAAGACGAATCTGCATTGCAGTGCACCGCCTGTGGCCGCACCTACCCCATCAAAGATGGGATTCCCATGCTGTTGACTGACTAGAGTTGGGCGCGGTTTCTCTGAAAGGCGTTACGCTACTTCAACCGGCGAATCGATCTTTAGCGTGCGCAGATACTCCGCGAAATCCGGCCCCAGGTCAGGGCGCTTCAGCGCAAACTCGACCGTCGCTTTCAGGAACCCCAGCTTGTCTCCTGCATCATGGCGCTTGCCTTCAAACGTATATCCGTAAATCTTCTCGCCCGCGCTGAGCAAGCCGCGGAGGCCATCTGTGAGTTGCAATTCGCCACCAGCCCCAAGGGGAGTCCGTTCCAGAGTTTCAAAAATTGTCGGCGTGAGAATATAGCGCCCAATGATGGCAAGGTTGGAGGGCGCTTCTTCCTGCTTAGGTTTTTCCACCAGGCTGCGGACATTGAATGCGCGTCCGTCGAACTTACCTTCAATTTTCTGCGCGTCCAGTACGCCGTAAGAGGAAATCGCCGGCCCATTCACTTCCTGTGTGGCGATGATCGAGCATTGCGATTCTTCAAATACATCCATCATCTGCCTAAGGCAAGGTTTTTGGGCGTCAATCACGTCATCGGCCAACAAGACGGCGAACGGCTCATTCCCAACGAGCTCCCGGGCCATCAGAACAGCATGGCCCAGTCCCATGGCTTCTTTTTGACGTACATAAGCCACGTGGATCATGTCCGAAATCTGGCGCACGATGGAAAGCAGCTCTGTCTTGCCGCGTTCTTCCAGCATTTTTTCCAGTTCATAGCTGACGTCAAAATGGTCTTCAATGGCGGTCTTGCCGCGGCCCGTGATGATGATGATCTGGTCGCAGCCAGAGGCCAGGGCTTCTTCCACGCCATACTGGATGATGGGTTTATCCACCAGCGGCAGCATCTCTTTGGGCTGCGCCTTAGTGGCGGGAAGGAAGCGCGTGCCCAGACCGGCAGCGGGAAAAACGGCTTTGCGAACTCTCATCTTCATCATTGATTCCTGAGTACCGCATGGTGAGATGCAGAAATTCTAGCATCTGCTTTCTTGAGTTAACTCTCTTAGCGAGAAGCGGGCATCACAGCACCGGGCTATTATCTCCCATCATCATCTGCCGCAGCAGCTTGATGGGCGGAAACCCCTGCTTCAGCACTTCATTGTGGAATTTTTCCAGTGAAAAGCTCGCACCGACTTTCTTTTTGTAGTCCTCGCGCAACTTCAGGATTTCCAGCTTTCCCAGAGTGTAATAAAGATAAGTGGGATCTGAAGTGCCGCGCTTGGTTTCACGCAGCCCATTCATGTGGGACTGATAGCCTTCTTTTTCAAAGAATTCGACGCCCTGGTCGAAGGTCATGGTGCCGGTATGCATCTGTATTCCCACGATAAAGCGGGCATTTCGCAAAAGCGCGTCCTGGAGCTGGCCCAGACGCAGCTTCAGGAAAGCCGTGTCATGGTCCTGATCCACTCCGGGTGTGCGTCCGTAGCCTTCATCCAGCATCATCTGTTCGCTGTAATGGGCCCAGCCTTCAGCATTGGAACTGCACCCCAGCAGCTTGCGCACTTTTGATGGCGCATACGGCACCCACAAAAATTGCGTGTAATGCCCAGGATAAACCTCATGCACCGCCGTGGAAATGATGGTCCCGCGATTGAAACCGGCCATGTGCTCTTCCACCTCCTCCGGCTTCCAGGTTGACTCGGGCAGAGTAACGTTGAAGAAAGCTTCTTTGGCGACTTTCTCAAACCGTCCAGGCGTATCCATGGACGCGAACGTAAGAGCGCGAGCAAATGGCGGCGTCTCCTGGACAATGGGCAGCACTTCAGAAGGCAGTTTTACGATGTGATGCTGAGACAGGAAATCCTTTAGCCCGCCCAGAGTATCGCGGAAGGTCTGCAATAATTTATCCGGCGCAGGATGATCTTTTTCCAGCTCCGCCAGAATCTCTCGCGGCGTTTTGTTTGGATCGAGCTTCGCGGCGGTTTCTTTGAATGCCTGCTGGTTCAAACGGAGATTGGCCATGCCAATTTCAAGCAATCGAGCCAGCGGGATGTCGACGTCCTCGTCGTACAGCAGCTTCTTGCTGTAATTGTCCGCGCCAATGCGGAAGTCGCCATGTGCCCGCGGCTTCAGCTCTTTCTCTATCCACTGGCCATAGCTCTTCAGCTCGTCCATTACCTTCTGGTTGGCCGCCTGGAATTGTGCGAGTAGCGCCTGATCCTTTACATCCTTGAACGCCGCAGGGACATCTTTCTGGAAAAAGCCGATCAGGCCGGGAATTTGTTCCAGTGCCACATCCACATAAATAGGCGGAGGATTCTTGAGGTTCTGCCGCGCTGCAAGGAACACGGTGGGGACCTGTTTTTCCCGCGCGATGACGGATTTCAAGCGTTCCGCCGGCGGCGCGAACGTGCGCGCCATGATCACGAAGATAGAATTTGTGATGCCAGAAGAATATAGATCAGGATTTTTTTCCCATGTGCGGATATTTTCCAGCGAGAGCAGGCGCGCGTTGATGTCATTCAACACCAGCGTGTGGTCAACTCGCGTCGGCGCTGAAAGCTGCAACGGATCGATCTTGGCGATTACCTTTTGAAAATTCTTCAGCGTCGTGATCTGCTGGTCCAGCGATGCTTTGGAATAGTCTTCCAACTGCATGTCGTACTGATGAAATCCCGCAGCCGTGCCCTGTGATGGATTGAATTTGAAGTAGTATTTATCAAAATATTGATCAGCCAGTGAATTAAAGACTTTGTCATTGTTGGCGGAATCAGAAGCGGGCATGGCAGGGTGCTGGGCCCGTACGGCTAAAGCTGCCAACAGCACGGCAAAGAACGAAATGAATTTCACAAGGGTCTCCTGCAATTTTCAGAATACTTAGACTTGCTGCAACGCGGGCTGTGAGCGCAAAGAGTTTAGATGCACGCGCTTCGTATGGTTCGTCAGCTTTCGCCGGCGAACCTACTTCTGCTTGTAAACCGTGCCGCCCTTCATGACCATCACTGGATCTTGCAGCACAGTCACGTCTTTGAGCGGATCACCGTTCACGGCAATGATGTCAGCGAAATTGCCATTCTCGATAGAGCCTATCTTCGACCATCCCAGCAGATCAGCGGCGTTCATAGTGGCGGTCTGGATGGCCTGGAGTGGCGTCATTCCAATTTGTACATACACGGCAAACTCATGCGCGTTCAATCCGTGCGGATAGACGGCGGCATCTGTGCCGAACGCAATTTTTACGCCGGCATTGAACGCTTTCTTGATGTTCTGGCGGCTCACAGCGGTTACATCTTTCATTTTGGTCGCATACATTGCAGGCAAGCCGATCTTGGCGGCGTTTTCACGCATCCAGTCCGCAAGGTAAAGCGTCGGTACCAGATAGGTGCCGTTCTTCTTCATCAGCGCAATACCGGCATCGTCAATGTAAGAGCCATGCTCAATCGAATCCACTCCGGCCTCAGACGCCCAGGCAATGCCTTGCGCGCCATGTGCGTGTGCTGCTACCTTGCGACCCAGGCGATGTGCGTCCGCCACAATGGCCTTCATTTCTTCCAGCGTGTATTGCGATGCGCGCGGATCATCGCCCTTGGAAAGTACGCCGCCGGTGGCGCAAACTTTAATCACGTCAGCGCCATATTTAATGATCTCGCGGACTTTGTGCTGCACGCCTTCCACGCCGTCCGCCGCACCGTCAGACTTGGCGTGC
>DASXIL010000504.1:0-2805 GCA_036497985.1 Candidatus Angelobacter sp.
TCGGCGCGATGCATGGCGAAGGCGGCGTTACTGTTCCTTCAAAACGTGCGTCGCCGGTGGTGGTGGCAGGAGTGATTCCTGCAACAAGATTGACGACAGCAGGAGCGCCGACTGCGTCCTTGCTCTGGCAGCTCAGGATCACGGCAAAATTCGGAATCGGATTGGATCCGGTGCCCACAAGCACCAGGCCGCGAACCCGGACTTCAATTTCACCATTGGCGTTCAGCTCCGCTCTGCCGGAATCAATCTTCCAGGGCGCTCCTCCGCCGCCAATGCCGCGAATTGGATTGGTAGGGCCGGTGAAAGGCGGCACAACAGGGGTAAGCTGGTTGAATTCAAATACGCTCCCGCCGTCGTCGGGGGCGCTGGTTCCACTGGTGGCTGAGGCCACGCCGAGAAAAGTCAGGCAAACGAACAAAGCGAACAGCTTTTTCATATTTCAAGTCCTTTCTTGAACACGATCTCACCGGATATACAAGAGCTGTTGATCACTGAAAACATTCAGGATGCAGGATTGATTGCCCGGCATCGGCCCTTGCACCGTGGGAGAGAAAAGTAAAGAAACATGATATGGCAACAGATTGCCGAGAATGGACGGGAAATAGGTCAATCCTGCATTGGCCAAAGGGCTAGAAGCAGCTCAGGAATTATGTTAACGGTCTCTTAGGATGATCCTGCCATTCCAGCCGATCGCCATGCAATCCGACCATAGAGCGGTTGGCTTGCGAGCGATTGGCCTGCACAGAACTACTGCCAGCGACCGCAACCCGAAATAACTGGACCATCATCTAACCTTCACACTGCTTGTTCCGCACGCGTCCGACCTCTCTCGGCGTCAGGTTTCAAGCTGGAGGTCCCTATGGAAGGCGTCAGTTCCGGAGACGATCTTCTAATTCTTCCCGGTGCAGTCTGCAGCCAGGGCGGCATTTATCAGGCGATTCATCGCGAGCACCGGCAAGCGCACAATGTCCTGGTGCGAGTGAGCGAGACGTTCCCGCGATGCAAAGGATGCGGAGATGCAGTCCGCTTTCGGCTGGTAAGGCAGGTCAGCCAACCAGCGCCAATGCGCGCAAAACGCGTGCGCAAGAAAAGCGCGGGCAAAAGCTAGCCAGCACCTTCCGTAGAAGATCCAGCCGCGAATTCACGCGAACAAACGCGAATCAGTTCTTGAAATATCCTTGTCTTCGGTTGTTCGGCGGCAAGGAGTCACAGACCACGCTGGAAACGAATTGATTAGACCAGTTCTCTCACTTCGCCTCAGAGTCGAGACTCCGGAAAGAATCACACCAGATGCACATTCGGCTCGGCTTCCGGGGCGGCGATGCCTTCCGGCAGGCGTCCGCCGTTGTATTCTGCGAGGCGGTTCTTCCATTTCAGAAAATCCGTGATGGTCTGCGGCTCAATGCGGACTTCCACGCGGCGCAGGCTGGCAAGCAAAAGATTCATTTCCCACATCAGGCCGGTCTGGCTGCGCTGGGCCTGGCGGCACGGCTTTACCGCCATGCGGACTTCGCGTCCTTTGCACTCCAGCAGCCCCCATTTTTGCGGCAGTTCGTTAGCGCGGATAAGACCTTGCGGGACAAGGTAAAAGCGCTCACAGCCCATTGCGAGATCGGGATCTTTGCGGAAAGGCTTTTCCCGGTCGGCAAGAAAATCGGCGCGCGAAACCTTGCATTCCACTACCACCGAGCGGCATTTGCCTTTCCAGGCGATCACGTCGGGCGTTTCACCGCTGGCGCAAGACTGCTCTGAGAGAACGATTCCACAACGATATCGGGTGCGAAGCCACTGCTCGGCCATCCGGACAAGCTGCTGATGGGTCATAAATGATGTTGTAGCGCAGAATGAGGTGGAGGGAAAGTGTTTTGCGAGGAACGCTTTTCAAAATTCACCGCGGAGACGCGGAGACGCGGAGAAGAGATCGGGTGATCGGGTGATCGCGCGTGATCGGGTGATCGAAGATCAGGACCTTATACAAGCCAGAGATCATTCCGCGTGATGCAACTGTCCAAAGAACACGCGGGTGTCGTAATCGATGCGAACAGTGTTCCGGTGGGCGTGGGCGTGAAAAATACGCTCGAGTTCCTGCATCATCGGCGCGTGGGCCGGATCTCCCCGTAAAGGACAGTAGGAAGACGAGAGCAGCCGTCCGGTGAGCCCCACAAAATCAAATTCTTGCTGGTAATCAAAAACACGCTGGTGATATTGGCTGCCGGCGAAAAACGCCTGGGCTATTGGGGCCGTTTTTCCGTGGCGTTTGTCCTTGTATTCAGCGCAATATCTGTGCAGAAGGCGTTCATAGTCATCCAAAAAAGGATTGCCGGTGATGCGGCGCTCATTCCAAAGAAGCACACACCGGCCTTGCGGCTTGAGGATGCGCTTAAATTCCGCGCGTGCCTGCACTGGCTCCAGCCAATGCGCGGCCTGGGCCACCGTGATGAAATCCACCGAAGCGGCAGGCAGCGTGGTAGCTTCGGCGGCGCCAACGACTAAAGTCAGGTGAGGGAAAGATTCTTTCAGGTGAGCGCTGGCGGCACGCATTTCAGCATTCGGCTCGACGGCGAAAACGCGGTTCCCATTCTCCAGCAGAAGCCGCGTGAAGATTCCAGTACCGGAAGCGATGTCAGCGATGGCGTGTTCCGGCCGCAGCCCGCACTCGTGGCGCAAGGCGTCGATCACTTGAGGCGGATATTGGGGCCGATAGCGGACATAGTTGTCAACGCGGCCGGTAAAGCGTTCAGTGGGGGATTGGGGCATGAAGGATATTGTATGAGGAAAGCAAAATCTTACCGCGGATTATCACGG
>DASXIL010000505.1:0-6924 GCA_036497985.1 Candidatus Angelobacter sp.
AACGCACGACCTTCGCGTTGGTCACATTGCCCTCGCGGTCTACCAGAACCTGAAGGATGACGATGCCTTCAACAATCTTCTCCTTTGGTCCGGGACTAGCTCCCGTGGCCTTCTGATCAGGCGCCGGATCCGGGGTGTGAATGAAACTCGGGGGCGTAACATTATCATTAGAGGTAACGTGATAAAGCCCGGACTGTACTTGAACGAGGCGGTCGCGTCGCTGCGTTTCAGCGGTCTGCAAGGCTTCCTCAAGATTCGGGCATTGACCATTCCCATTCAAGTCAACGACAGACGGCGTGCCGGCACCGCCGCCGGGCCTCACGCCAAAACCAGACTTGCGCGCCAGTTTCACGAGCTTTTCTGGCACCTCTTTTGAATAGGACAAAAAATCATCCTGCGCCAGCTCCGGCGAATAGATCTCCATATCTGTTCCGGGTATGACAAGCGAAGCGTACTTGCCGTTGTCTCTCAAAGCGGCAGGTTGCAGGAGTTCACATGATTGATTCACACGCTGATGAATCATAACCAGTGGCGATGCGGTCTGCGGACTTACGGATTGCGCGCCAGCGGGGAGAGCTATAGATAAGAAGAGTATGAGGACAGAGCTTGTGCGAGGCATGAGCCGGATGCTATCAAACAAGTGGGGAGGCCGCAATCATGCCACCCGCTGCAGATCGGATGAAAGGTGCTGCTGTTTTTCATGCGTGCGCGTCGGGGTTGTGGCCCTTGAGACCAGCGGAGCCGATTCCTCGGGCCTCACGGAAGCGTTAATGAAGATTTCACGCAGATGTACCGGTCGGCTCTCGGAACAGCATGTGGTTGTGTTGTCGTTGTGTTTGCACCGCTCAGTCGGCCAGCGCGAAGCGATGTGGACATGCAAGTTAGCGTCCTCCTGGACAAACCGCCGTAACCCGAAACTCTATCCCCCTCGACATGCCATCCCGAAGCGCGAGGGCGAGCCTTGGTGAGCCTGAGCGGTGAGGGACCGGCTCCGCTGCTTTCGAGGTTCTAGATCAATGTTCTCGCGAAGCTAACGAGGTAGGAATGAGCAGAATGGATTTCTCACGCTTCACAAAAGCGGCAAAGGTTAATGCCCAGCGGTGATCAGCCGCCATTGCGTACAACCGCGGTAACAAATGCCCGCCCTCTATCCGTTATCGCATACATGGTTTGATTTCCACCCCTGGGTAAACGATGGAGCCGCGGTTCGAGCAGGCTCATTCTCAGCAGTGGTGAGAGCCAATCTGAAATGGGTCCGGAATATCCGGCAACTGCCGCCTTTTCAAAATTGCCAAGGGGATTAGTGATTGCACCGGCGCTAGACATATAAAGTTGCCACAACAATTCATAATGCGGTACGGTAACAATGCGCCTGCACACTGCCACAAAGCGGTTCAATTCTTCATCCGAAATATTCAATTCTTTTGCCCCGATCTGCAACGGCTGGAATTGTTCCGGCTGCAAATCAGCAGGGGATGTCTGCACAAATGCTGGGATTGTGCTGGTTTTTGCCATTGTTTGCAGGTCAGGACTATTAATGATTTCATAACCGATTTGGCGCAGAAAATAAAAATGGCTCTCGGAAAATTTTGTCTCAGTGGTTTCTGTGACAAAAGTCCACAGCCCCGCATTTAATTCTTGGTATTCTCGACTCAAATTTGGATCAACATGAGCGCCGCCGTCCTTATTGGCAGCTGTCAACACAAGATTTTTTCTGGTGACACGAATATCGTTCCTGACGTAAAGCGGTTGCTGCCACCACTCGTCAAGCGGAAACAGCTTTTGAACAGGAGGCCCTCCCCCAAGACGAGCACCAACCCTTGCTTCGCTAGGCTTACCTTCATGATCGCCTCGAAAGTAACATGTGCTTATGCCATCAAAAAATATAGTGCGTGCAGAGATTGGAGAGCTGTGGTTAATAATCTAATTTTGGTCGCACCTAATTGCGTTAGAAGCGACGTGCTCTTAGGCGTTTGGTGGACTAATACTCTTACTTGTTGAGCAATACGAATAGCTTCATCCAGATAACCTCGATCATATGCATCGCACGATCGGTCAATAAAATCTAGCTGACGCTGCAAATGTTCAAACAGATTCATGGTTTACTCCAATATGAATATTTTATGGCGAAAAACGACATGCCAAGCGTATTGCGAGTTGACATGCCAAGCGTATTGCGAGTTAAAGAAAGCGGGAAAGAGTGGGCCACCCGCCGCGGATCGGATGAAGGGCGCTGCTGTCTTTCATGCGCGCGCGCTGGATTGTGGTCCCTTGAGAGCAGCGGAGCCGATTCCTCGGGCCTCCCGGAAGCGTTACCGAAGATTTCACGCAGATACCAGTTCGGCCCTCGGAACAGCATGTGGTTGTATTGGCGTTGTGTTTGCACGCTCAGTTTGTCAGCGCGAAGCAATGCGGTATGCAAGACCGCGTCCTCCACGACAAACCGTTGTGACCCGAAACTCAATCCCCCTCGACCTGCCATCCCGATGGCGAGCCTTGGTGTGCCTGAACAGGCTCTGCTGGCTTGTAGGTTTCAAGGCTGATAACCCAGGGTATAGTCAGTTAGAAAAGCGGAAGGGCGAGCCACGCGCCGAAGGGTGGACCGCTATTCATAATTGCCATTTAACACGTCTGATAACTTTCAAAATTTTCATCAACCTATTGACTGCAACATCGTTTTCGCTTAATATACGTACTGGTTCTCGCCGGGAGCGGCAGCGGCGAACCGTCACTGAACAGGCAGCAAGAGCAAAGCCGGTTTAGTGATCCGGGACCCAAACTGGAGGCGGGAAACCCAAAAAGGCCTGCACCCACGCGATCATCGCCGGCCCACCGTTTGGGTCACAGATTGTGTCGAGCCAAAAAAATCGGGTAATCGCCGGAATCGCGCGACATCCTACCCAAGTTGGGCAAAAGCGGCCCAAACTTGGGGCCCGGTATCGCCGGAATCGGGGAATCCTGCCCGAATAGAGTACCGCTTAAATCCTAAAAATCATCGGCAACACGCAGTCAGAAGTGCGTTTGTAAAAAGCTTCTAGCAAAAGCCACAGCCGGGGGCGGCTGTGCCACACGAGTATCGTTCGGGCAACACTCAACCCCACGCTAAATGGATGGTAATCTCTGAAACCTACGCCCAATCTGGGATGGGGGAGGGGCACCTTCGAGATCGGTTGATCTGGTGATCCGGTGATCGGAAAACCAGGAAGGGCTTACCGCGGATTTATGCGGATGGGCGCGGATTGGAGGAGATTGCCAAAATTGCCAAAATCGCCGGAAATGCCAAAATTGCAAAGCAAAACCGAGACTGATCGCTGGTAAGAAGGGTTGGCACCCTCCATCTAGTCACCGAATAAAAAAGGCCGACGCTTATATCGCGCCGGCCCGGTTTAGGTTGAACAGCTATGCTTCTTAGAACACCAGGTAGACGTGTCCTTGTCCGGTTGACCCAGTGCCAGGAGGCCCGTTGCGGCGGAGAATGCCGTGCTGCCGCGACTGGGTTGGGACCTGGACTGACGGATCGTCGCCGATTGCCAGGACTGCAGCGGCATCATTGCCACTGAAGCCGAGCGCGGTGACGGGACCAAGGGGACTGCTAAGGCTTCGAGTCGGATCGATAGATCCTTCATTCACCCACAGTAATTGCGTGGTGCAGACGAAATCATATTGATCGACTCTTGGCTGTTCACCCAGGCCCTGGGTTACGCCGGGATTGAAAACACCATCCGCCGTTAATCCAAGCGTACCCATGTAAAAGGCCGGGGTAGTTGCCGGATCTGCCGGCACACTGGGTGAAAGCTTTACGCCCAACGGAGGCAGGCACCACGGTCTTCCACCGGTGGGGCCCATGGTGAAGCCGCCGGGATTCTCCACGATGATCTGCGGAGTCTGGAGGCGGGCGATAGCGCGCTTCACCGGAGTTGCTCCTCCGTTGTTCGCGCTGGGTGAAGCTTTGTAAATGACAGTGACAACGCCCTTCTTGATGAACTGGCCGTCAATGGGTGGCGGGCCAAGTTCGGACAGGTAAAGGTCATTGCCCTGGAACGCCATGCTGATTACACCGGTGCTATTGAAATCTTTTCCAACCCCTATGGCCGCGCCGGGCGCGGTTGCCGGGTTGGTGATTTTCTCAATAGAACCTGCGTCGGAGTATCCAAGGTAAAGAGCTCCGTCATTGCCTGGGCCATTAGGAAGAGCAACTGTTTCAACTTTGGTGCCCTTCTTGCTGCCGGTGCCGGAAAGGATTCCAGTCGGGGTAATGGTGCCGCCTGAAGCATCCGGCGTGAACAGGAACCTATAGATGTTCGACGTGAAGCCCGAGGCGTCAGGCACATACACGATTTGCTGGCCAGCACCATCAGGCGCTGCCGCTGCTGTCTGTCCGGGATAGAAAGTTGCGTCCGGCTGGAAGCAATGGCTGAGCGATGTTGCACCGGTGACGGGGTTCACATCGATGCGGCAGAAGCCGAACTGTTCGTCCGATACCCACCAGTTGGTCTGTAGGTACAGCAAGCCGCGAGGATGAGTAATGCCGGATACAAACAGAACGCCGCGCTTTGCGGGAACCGGATTCGGTGACGTTCCTGTGCCGCCAGTTCCAAGCGGGCTGCTAACGCACGGAGGAGGAGTGGGTACGCCCACAGGCTGGACGCACGATTCCACTGTCGGCAAGGTGCTGGCTGCAAGCAGCCAGCCCACGCCTGCGCCGTTGCGCGGAGGCGTTGCAGCAGCGCGCGGGAACAGCGCGTTTACAAACGGATCATTCACGACGGTCATGTCTTCAAAGAAGCTACCGTCAGGCAGCAAAGTGGGTGTGGCGCTTTGAATAAAGTTGATGCCCAGAATCAGCGAGTATCCCTGCGGAAGAGCGCTGCCGTTGATGGTGCCGTTCTGGTTCCAGACCTGAAGCAGGCCCGGAGTAGTAGTGTCATACCGGACGACGCGGCTGCCATTGCCAAAGTAAAGCCAGCGGCCGTTCGGGACGGTAGAAATGAATTGGTCAGACTCCATGCCCGTGTGAACAGACAAGAACTGGAACTGCAACGTAGCGGCGCATTTTGGGAAGGTGTAATTGCACTGGTCGGCATTCTGAATGCGGTTGAGGAAGCCTACGTCGACGAGCCAGAGATCGTGGCCTACCCAGGCCATGTCCGTGGTGACGCCGCCGATGCCGGTGCTCACGCCAACGCGCTCAATCTTGTTGCCGGCGGGAGTGAAAGTCGGCGAAAGCGGATTGAGCACGCGCCAGATATCGGTGGCGCCGGTGAAGCTGGCATAAAGTTTTCCGTCGGGACCAAGCTTGGCGCTTGCACCGCCGGGGGCTTTAGCTATCGCGACATTGTTGGTGAACAGCGATCCTGGACCAAAAAAGATCACCAGATTCGCGGTGTCGATCACGGTCTTGGCTGGGTTGACAGGATCAACGATAAAACTAAGCCGGGTGATGCCAACAGTTGAAGCCACAAAAACATAACCGTTGGAGCCGTTCACGCCGTTGGTTTCCACTTGGTAATCAGAGGGTTCAAAGATGCCGGTAGCAAGGCAGGTGCCTGCATTGAGCACACCGTGCGTGAGCGGCGGGTTAGCCGGGTCAGGCACCTGGTCAATGCGGCAGAAGCCGAGAACGGTGTCGGAAACCCAATAATCATGGAGTGGCAGGCCGCCAATGACAGGGTTCGGCACAGTGGAACGAACCATGCCGCGAGGCTGGTTCATGCCCTGGTTGGCGATCTGCCTGCTAGGTGTAGCGAATGCGCTGGCCGCTGACAATAACGCTATCAGCGCAAAAGCCGTGATGCGTGTCCTGAAGCGAGTTAGCAAGGAATGCTCTTCTGATTGCAGAGCCTTGCTGGGGGCCCGCGTAGGTTTGGAGTTCATGTTCGGTTCCTCTCTTGGTTGATTCTTCTGCTGATTCTGCTGATTCCTTGCCACCCTGCTTTTTTGAACTTCACAGGCTGGCATCGATTCAAAGCTTTGAGCTGCCGGACCGAAGTCCGGCAGCCGCTGGTTAACTGGTTACCGCAAGGTTGTTACGCCTGTGGTTGAACTGCCGCCACCGCTCGAAGTGAGAGTGATTGTGTTTGGCGACGGTATGTTAGTGAAGAACACCTGGAACACACCCGGCGCCGCTGGAATGCTCGGTCCCATGACCGCGGAATACGGTTGTCCAGTTGCCTGGTTGATGATGTCCAGGGTGCAAGTGATCGTGACACCCGGAGTGAAGTCGGTAGCGGTAACTACAAGACGCGCTTTCTTTGTCCTGTAAGTCGCCACAGTGACCTGAATGATGTCAGCCTGCGGATTCACAACCACGGTCACCGTCACAGGAGCGCTGGTCAAACCGCTGGCGGCGCTTGTGGCAGTCACGGAGAACGTGAGTGACATCGGCGCTGTGAGTTGCGGCACGATGGGCGCAGTGAAGGTTTGCACTGAACCATCAGGCGAAGCCGGCGTCAGGATGATTCCTACCGGAGCCGTCCAGTTGAACGTGAGAGCTCCGCTCGCAGGATCAACCGCGCTGGCATTGAGTGTGACAGCCGCGCCGCTGGCAACAGGATTTCCCGACGCTGAAGCTGTGACTGTCGGAGGAGTATTGGGCGCGGGTACGACGATCGGCACCAACACAGTTGCTGGAGCTGAGGCCGGAGTAAATCCGTCGCCGCCCACGATCAGCTGGAACGCTAGGTTCTGCGGTCCTGCTACTACGGGAGCTACGAAGCTCGCTTTAGCTTTGCCGGCGTTCAGGATCGTTACCACCGGATCGCCAGGATTGATGATCTGCGACCAGGCAAAGGGACCGGTCGGCGGCGTGCTGGCCGTGCCATCCAGAGTTACTGTTACACCCGCGAACGGCGGATTCGGCGCTGAGGTGAAGACTGGCCGCGCAACTGAAGTAAAAGTGCCAGGTGTGCACGTGAGCGGAGGCAG
>DASXIL010000506.1:0-2048 GCA_036497985.1 Candidatus Angelobacter sp.
TCGTCAGAAGGCGCATGATAGCGCTGGGTGCGCCAGTTCTTGAAGATCTCTTGTTGTGGCGATCCTTTTTCAAATCCGACGCCCATAGCCAGCGCCGGCACGCCGTGCCGGATAAAGTTGTACTGGTCACTGCGGATAAACGCATTGCGTTGCGGCTCCGGATCAGCCTGCACCTGGACGCCTAATGACTGAGCCACTTCGCGGGCTATGTCACCCATATCTGATTCAGCCAACCCGTATACCGTCAAAACCTTCAACGGGACAATGGGAAGAAACATATCGATATTGATGTTGGCGATCATCGAGCCCGGCTTTACCGTGGGATGGGTTGTGAAATAACGCGAACCGAGCAGACCTTTCTCTTCCCCGGTGACAAATACGAAAAGCAGAGAGCGCTTTAGCTTCCTGGGCGATTTTTTCAATGATGCGATCACGTCAAGCAGCACAGCGCTGCCGGAAGCGTTGTCCATGGCGCCGTTATAGATGCGGTCGCCATTGATGGGCTCGCCTATTCCAAGGTGGTCAAGATGCGCCGAGAGCACTACATACTCGTTTTTCAATTTAGGATCGCTGCCGGGAAGCGCTGCTACCAGATTGGCAGACTCTATCGTCTTCTTGTTTACGGATGCCTTGGCGCGAATGGTTGGGACAAGAGGGAAGTGTGGCAGCGGCTTTCGGTCCTTCACCAGATCAATCAGTTCCTGCAACGTGTGTCCGGAACCTTCAAAAAGCTTCTGGGCCTTTTCCGGATTGAAAGCGACCGCAAGGTTCTCTCCAGAGGTTTCATCAAACTCGGCGCCTTTCAAGGCCATGCTGGGGTGGGCGCGGTTGGCCGAGATGCGCGACCAGGGAATATCCATGGCCGCGGGATTGAGAATGGTAATCACTCCCACCGCGCCAGCCTTACGCAACGCCTTCCAGCGCTCACCGGCAGATTGATAGTGCGAAGCCAGCGCACCGGGAATTTCCGACGGAGCGCCGGGAAAAATTACAACCACCTTGTCTCTCAGGTCGAGCCCGGAAAGATCATCGTGGCCCAACTCGGGTATGGTAAGGCCGTAGCCGGCGAAGACGAGCGGCGCATCCACGGAGGGTGCAAGATCGACGCGTGTGCTGAAGATAGCGTCGTCCCCCAACGTAAGTGGTTCGACCTGCCCGTTGTGCACCAGCGTCAGGCTGGATTCCTTCTCTACAATCTGTCTCGACTCAAAACGGACCGGCTGGTAATACGACGCGGAGCCGACAGGCTCAAGCCCAGCGCGCTTTAGATGTTCAACGACGAACTCCTGCGCTTTGCGCAGGCCGGGACTGCCCGTTTCACGGCCTTCCATGTTGTCGGCGGCCAGCACCTTTACGTAATTCCACCACGTTGTGCCGTCAAAAGAAGCTTCCTTCGCGGCTGCTGCAGTGCCACCCTTCGCTGCGATAGTCTTGCTTTCCGCCAGACTGGCTGGGGACTGCGGTTGGGCTTGCGTGATCGGAGCAACACTCGCGAAAAATATGGCAATAAACAGCAGGAATGGGTTTCTCATGGCGGCCAGCAGGTCCTCCCCGGGGGGCATTTTGGAATGTGCAAAGGATATCATTGCGCCATACGGTGCGCCTGACAGTGCGTTTTTCCGGTTGAAGACATGAAAAAGGAGTCCCAATTTGGGGTTGATGAGATCATAATGAGAATCATCTTTGCTAAAGTTTACATTGCTCCTTCTTGGAAAAACTTTTCATTTCAATCCACTTTACTTATGGATTTGAAGGTGACTGCAATGCTAATATCTGTCCGATCCTCACCGCAAAAATCATAAGAAAGGTCTTCCTGCATGGCGCTGGTTCTATGCACTGGTCTCGATCCCTCGGTCGTGCGGACCAGACAACTCATCCTGGAGCGCGCAGGCCATGTGGTGGTCGCTGCCCTGGACGAATCTAGTTTGATCCAGGCATGCGAGCAAAATAAATTTGATGTTGCCGTTGTGGGGCAGACGGTCTCCCCTAAAATCAAGCGGCGCATTGCCGGACTGATCCGCGAGAGCTGCCGCGAAGCCAAGCTACTG
>DASXIL010000507.1:0-3824 GCA_036497985.1 Candidatus Angelobacter sp.
CTCGGCCCGAACGACCTCAAAGGCATCGCCGAAGTCCATGCCGGTCTCTTTCATGAGCGCTCTTGCTTTGGCGGTCAGCATCACGTGATTCTTTTTGGCGAAGTCTTCAATCAACTGCGTCCGCTTTGAAAACTTTTCGACGAGCTCCTGCCCGACGCTTGCCAGTTCGAAATGTCTATCTGTGCGCCGGATCCCGTAGCCGGCCTCGACCAACTTCGTCGCCAGCCGGGCGTTAAATGCAGCCTCATAAAAAGCAGCATTTCTTTTGGCGTTCACGAATTGCCCTGCTTTCCAAACGCCCTCCACTTGGTCATAGGTAGCGTTGAAGACAAAGGCGTGGATGTGATAATGCGGATCCGGTATTCCGCCCACTGGCCGTGTTTCCCGGTGCGTGAAACAGCCGTACACCAGATTGCCCGTCGTCCGGTCTTCTTGAGCGTTCCCCTTTCGGACACGGCACTCGATGCGCGCCTCGATATCGTCCATGGTCTCCCGAAACGAGTCTTGGATCATGGCTTCAACGGCCTTGTCGTCAGTGAGCGCTAGATACAACGAAACGGACTTCGGAACCGCGCAGCAAAAGTCGTATCCTGGTCGGCGATCTTCTTTGCTCCGCTGGGTTAATGTCTCTTTGGTTCCCGGATGCTGACCACGACACAGGGCCACGAAATCCGCTCGTTGCGTGCTTCCTTGTAACCCAAGCATTTCAGCACCCCGGCCACCCCAGAGGCCGACTTCCTTCGTGTAATAATCGCCACGCTGAAGCGCGGAATCGTAGTATTGTTCAGCCGCAGCGGCCGACGTCGACATGGTGATTCTCAGCATGCTTCGTAAGCGTCTAGCAGATTGCTCGTGACCGTGCCACCAAAATTCTGATCCAGACGTCTCCCCTAAGCCTTTGGCTTAGGAACATTCAGCCTTGGATAACGCTGAATCCTTAACCGCTATAAAGTATTCACCGCTATTCAACAGTAAAATTATCTTGAATCCTCATGGATCAATAATAAAACCTGCTGAGTACTCTCTAAATACTTATGGCCAATAAAACGATGCCAAAGGATCATCCCGTCGCATGGGGTAGTCCACTTTGGCCGCACCTTGAGTTGATCCGATCAATGCGCCGGCAGCGCAAAAAATGGGCTGACATAGCGGATCATCTTGAAGCTGATCACGGCGTAAAAGTCACCTTCAGAACGGTGCGTAATTTCTTCAAGCGGGCCACCGATCCCAACAAAAAAAGGCCGCTTGGGTTTGATTTACAACCCGCGACTCAAGTCGCGCAGGCGCAAACCGTCCCGCCGGCACCTCCTCAGACTCAGCCGTCCGGGCAGGATGCCTACGAAAAAGGCATCGATGAGCGTTCAAAAAGACCACAACCAAAATTGAAACCCTTTAATGACTAAATCACCACGCGTTACATTGGTTTTGACAGCAGGCGGCCGCGGCGGGAATGGCAAGACAACCGCACTCGTTGCGCTTACCGACTACCTCGCATCGAAAGGCATTAAGCAAACCCTGATCGATTGCGACACGGAGAATGCAGGCCAGCCGGCGTGTTTCTCCCATTGGCTTCACGGCAAAGGCAACGCTCTAGACTTGCGTAATCCAATTGACCGCGATCGACTGCTTACCGACTCCGCTGAATCCGGCTCGCAGTTTGTCCTGGCTGATTTGCCTGCAAACGCAACAGGCGACATTTCCAGATGGCTCCAGGAAGTGGCGACGGTGGAGTTGATCCGCGAGCTGGGGCTCAATGTCATCGCTGTCGGATTGGTGACTCCTGAACTAGGCGGGGCTCGATCCGTTGTTAAGTGGATCAATACGCTTGGAAATCGAGCATCATACCTCGTTGTCCTAAACCGGATCGATTACGAAATAGCGCCGCGCGCTACGAACGAAGTATTCTTTGATTGGTTTGACCATGCTCTGCCAGCTCTGGTTCCCGCCATCGTTTCCGCCGACCGGATCCGTACGATCGAGATTCCAAACATGGAGGCGCACGGGATGAAAGCCATGGTGGGATTGGCCTGTCTGCCCTCCAAAGCAATAGCGAAAGATTCCCCGCTAAACCTCCTTCACAAACAGCGCATCAAGAACTGGCGAGACGCCATCTACGCGCAGTTGGACGCCACAGGACTATTCACGCCAAAGGAAGCAAGTGTTCCAGCATAAAGTAAATGGGCGGGGCGGCCAGATACCTATCCAGGCCGCCATATCGGAATTGCCGGAATGGCTTCAGAGCGCTCTTTATCGCGGAGCTGCAAAAGGAGGACTAACAGAGACTGATCCACTGTGGGGGTGCTTGGTAGCCAACGTGGAGCTGCTTAAATCCTATCTCGACGCGCAAGCCGACGGCACAAAGAAAAGCGTAGAGGAGCTGACGCAAGCGATTAGCGAGTTGTCACGGTCCGTGAAACACCGCGTTGAGCCAAAGAGCAGGCCTGAGAACATCGCTAAGCTCTGGGCGGCTATACTTATTGCGGTCGTGGCGGTATTCGGAATCGGATATTTCGCCCGCTGGTCGCGCACGCACTTGGCGCTGGAAGCGAGAATGGAAGAGGCCAGCCAACGAGTGGAGCGCGTCATAACCGCACAGCCAGCAGCCAACCGGGTGCCTTCATTCCTTGCGGCGCACTCCGGAAATATTTCGATTGGCCCTATCATATCCTCCGACGGGAAGAGCGAGACCCAGGGGATTATCATTCGCCCCGGAGATCTCAAGTTTGGCCAGCCCACATTCTCAAGCGAGGGCGGGAACGCTCTAGTGCCGATTCAATGAACGCGCTGTCTTCCGATCAAGGGCGTCGTATTTCGCTACCCCCATCCCCTCTGCCGTGGTCATGAAAGCTTGCGGTTGCAGAGCGCGGGCCCGCTCGCTGCAGTGGATTAGCACTTGACACCTTTCAGGTTGTACGGGTACTGTCCGTACATTCAAAGGAATGTCCTCTGTCTGCTGTGATAAAAGAATCAAAGAGCGAGCGCATTGAGCTGCGGCTGACGCCATCAACCAAGCGCATCATTCAAGAGGCCGCTGCCGCTGCGCATACGGACGTGAGCGAATTTGTGCTTCGGTCATGCTTAACGGAGGCTGAAATCGCGTTGTCTTTACGCACTCGATTCGTTTTGAATGCCGAGGATTGGAACAAATTCGTTGAGCTGTTGGATCGCCCGGCAACCGAGAATCACGCCTTGCGTCGCCTCTTGACCGAGCCCAGCGCCTTGGAGCGTTGATATGTATGGTCCCCCTGTACCTTTTGGGGACCTTCACGTTACTGAGGCGTTTGAATGCGGTGAAGAGGCGCTCAACGTCTATCTGAAGCGCTACGCCGGCCAGAATGAAAAACGCGGCGGAAGTCGAACCTTCGTTATCGCTGACAGAGGTAATCGGGTCGTCGGTTACTACACATTGACTGTTGGATCCATTGAGCAGGCCGATGCACCGGCCCAAGTTACAAAAGGCATGGGGAAATATTCGATCCCAGTTGTACTCTTGGCTCGCCTGGCAATAGATAAATCTGTTCAAGGCCAAGGATTCGGTTCAGCTCTCTTAAAGGATGCTCTCAAGAGGGCGGCGTTGAATATCAGTAAGGATGCAGGCGTCCGCGCCGTCCTCATCCACGCCAAAAACACGAAGGTCCGCGACTGGTACAAAAAACAAGCGGGTTTCATCGAGAGCCCGACTGATTCGCTTCACCTTTTCCTGTTAATACAGGAAATCGAAAAGAATTTGAAACCGATCTAGGGGTAGGTGGTGGGAGGGACCCGTGGGAGCGCTCGCTGACGAGGTAGGGCGCGGAGGAGAACCAGCCGCCATCGACGACGAT
>DASXIL010000508.1:0-2315 GCA_036497985.1 Candidatus Angelobacter sp.
TAGTGAAGAAAGGAGATCCAGGAATTTCTCCCAGGCTGCCGTCTCCGTGAATCTGGAAGCCGGCTATATCTTCCCCCTCGAAGCCGGTTATATTTTCCTCGAAGATGCCCGGCATATATAAAAACTGGTTCGTAGGGTCCAGCACCATGGCGCCACCGCCCGCGGTATCAGTGCCTGCGGTTTGTGTAAGCATTCCCGTAGTGGAATCGATTTTGTAGGTGGCAATGAAGGTGCGGCCTGGGGGTTGTGAAATGTCCCTGCTGGAAAGAAAGAGAAACTTGGCGGCAGGATCGGCAACCAGCGAAGGCACAAATGGAAATTCCATCCCGGCAGGGAGGGTAGTAGCGGAAAGCGAGGTTAGTAGTCCGGTGGCTTCGTTGAGCGCAAAGCACTCTATCTGGCCGGGGCGCCCACTCAATGGAGAGCTCAGGTGGTAGACCAACTCCTGCGTCTGTGGCGAAGGAGGAGTTGGGCTGCCTACAGCCGCGGATTGCTGTATTCCACCGCAGCCCTCTACCGTCGCCAGCAGTCCCATTACAAGTATTGCACAAGGCAATCGCAGCACTTTCGAGCAGAACATAATTTCTTACCCCAGCAGCTGAGATGCTGGATTTTGAGAGCTGGTTTACTACTCAGTAAATCCCGCGCTAGGATTGCCGGGGAGCATCCATCCGAATCCGAGCTTTTGTGAGAACTTCCTGAAGCGTATGATTCATAAAAGCAATTGCCAATAGGGACAACTCCAATGTATTTTGAGCAGTTTTATCTGGGATGCCTGGCGCATGCTTCTTACATGCTGGGGTCTGAAGGCGAAGCGGCGGTCGTGGACCCGCAACGCGACGTGGAAATTTACCTGAAGGCCGCGGAGCAGCATGGCCTGAAAATCCGCCACATTTTTGAAACCCATCTTCACGCCGATTTCGTCTCCGGCCATCTGGAGTTGGCAAAGCGCACCGGCGCAAAAATCTATATTGGCGCACACGCTGGCGTCACATTCCTGCATGTGGCCTTGCAGGATAGGTCGGAAGTGCGATTCGGCAAGCTGCGTATTACGGCCTTGGAAACTCCCGGCCACACGCCTGAAGGCGTTTGCCTGGTTGTGAGCGATGAAGAAAAGTCTCAGGAGCCGTGGGCCGTGCTGACTGGCGATACCTTGTTTATCGGCGACGTGGGCCGGCCCGATCTTTCCAAAACGCACACACCACAGCAACTGGCAGGTAATCTTTATGACAGCCTGCACGGCAAATTGATGAAGTTGAACGATCACGTGCTCGTATATCCGGCACATGGGGCCGGCTCGCTTTGCGGACGCAATATGAGGGCCGAGCGATCTTCCACCATCGGGACGGAGCGGCTTACGAATTACGCGCTTCAGATCAAGTCACGCAACGAATTCATCCGGCAACTGACAGAGAATCTCCCTTCGCGTCCTGAATACTTTCTGGAGGATGCGCAGATTAACCGCGCCGGCGCTCCTGCTCTCTCTGAAATGCCCGACCTTCCGCCGATTACCGCCGCCGAGCTTAACGAGCTGCTGAAGCAAAGCGTCTTTGTGCTCGATGTCCGTCCCAACTCGGATTTTGCTGCTGCTCACGTGCCCGGTTCAGTGAACATTGCGTTATCTGGGCAGTTCGCTTCGTGGGCTGGAGCCATCATGGGGCTAAACGCCCGTCCAGTGCTGGTTGCCGATACGCCCGAGCAATATTCGGAATCGCGGTTGCGTCTTGCGCGCGTGGGCATTGAAGATCCCCGTGGATTTCTGCAAGGCGGCGTCGCTGCCTGGAAGCAAGCCGGATTTCCCGTGGCTGATGTGCCGCAGATCACGGTGCAGGAGTTATCGCGTCAGTGGAACCAGAATTTGCAGGTCTTGGATGTCCGCCGCGAAGCCGAGTGGCAAGCCGGGCATATCGAAGGTGCGGAATGGTTCCCGCTGGATAACTTCAAGATTTCTGCGCCTGAGCTCGATCCGTCAGCGCCGGTGGCAGTCCATTGCCAGGGCGGATACCGCAGCATGATCGCCTGTAGCCTGCTGCAACGCGCTGGGATGGAACACGTTATGAATGTCATTGGCGGCTTTGATGCTTGGCGGCAAGCCGGGCTCCCAATCGACGTGCCGATAGCTGCAAACGCTTAACTAAATGCCGTCAAAAACGCTTGGCAATCCCATACGTCCAATATTCATTCAATTCCTGTACACTAACCGCGATTCTTTGAGGGAACTGCCTAATGCGCTTACATAGACTTCTGCCCACCGTCCTTTCGTGTTCATTTCTGGTATTCATCCAGAGCTCCGCGCAGGACCAACCTGCACAAAA
>DASXIL010000509.1:0-2411 GCA_036497985.1 Candidatus Angelobacter sp.
CCACAATTCTCGCTCCTATGGCCGGCGTGACCGACACGGTTTTCCGCCGCTTTATCCGCAATGCCAGCTTTGTGCGCAGCGCGCAGGACGTGATGGCGCCACCGGAAGAAGATGACCGCAACGGTCTGAACTCTTCGGAACTGCCTCAGGCGCAGAAGACCGATGGCCCAAACCCAGATTCTCGAGCGGTTTTCCAAAAAGAAACGTCCGCCTGCGGCTTGCTGATGACCGAGTTCACCTCGGCTGACGGCCTCTTTCGCACGCGTGAATCCAAGCGCAAGCGCTACCTGACTTTTTACGAAGACGAACACCCGATCTCCGCACAGCTTTTTGGCAGCGATCCTTACACGCTGGCCGAGTCGGCCAAGATCGTGGAAGACGCCGGCTTTGACCTGGTAGATCTCAACCTGGGCTGTCCCGCCAAGCGGGTGGTGAAGTGCAATGGCGGCTCAGGGCTGCTCAAAGACCTGCCGGTGATCGGCACGATTTTTGAAGCGGTGCGCGCCACGGTGAAGATTCCATTTACCGTGAAATTCCGCCTGGGCTGGGATGACGAAAACATCGTCTGTGTTCCGCTGGCCAAGATGGCCGAGGACTGCGGCCTGAACGGCGTGGCGCTGCATGCCCGCACTCGCGAGCAGGGTTACAGCGGCAATGCGCGCTGGGAATGGATTGCTGCGGTTAAAGATGCGGTAAAGATTCCCGTGGTCGGCAACGGCGACATTCGCACGCCGGAAGATGCCATCGCCATGGTGGCGCAGACCGGCTGCGATGGAGTGATGATCGGCCGCACGGCTGCGTCGAATCCGTGGATCTTCCGCCAGATTCGCCAGCATGCCGAGACCGGACGCTACGACCAGCCGACGGAAGCCGATCGCTACCAGATGATCCGCACGTATTTCAAAATGCTGGTGGATGAAACCATGCATGGCTCACCGGGCAAGATGAAACAGTTTGTCGCCTGGTTCACACATGGAATTCCGGGAGGAAATGCGCTACGCCGTGCCTGCTATGACGCACATACAGGCCCGGCCATTCTCGACAGTGTGGAACGCTTCTTTGAAGAGCTGCTGAGCGGGGATGCGCCTGAGCCCGTACGCCTTGCGGAAACAGAGATGGATTTATTACCTGCGTACGATTAGCACATTGCGAAAAAGTCGTTTATAAGCGCTGATTGGCTCTTGCAGAGGCTAAAGGCCGCTCTCCGAGGGCTATACCTTGTTCAATCTCTGCACATCGTGGATCCCCGGAATCTTTCTAAGCCCGCCGATCACGCGCTCCAGGTGCTTCACGTCTTCAATATCAATCACGATGTCGATCGTGGCCTGGCTGTCTGCTGTGCGGGCTTCAATGTTGCGGATATTCGTATTGTCGTCAGAGATCACGGCAGTAAGCTGCTTCAACATCGCCGGACGGTCGTCGCAAAAAACCGTCAGCTTCACCGGATATGTTCCGCGCCCATCGGTCTTGTCAACCTTGAGCGGCTTGGCCCACTCTACGGCGATGCGGCGATCAGCCTCGTACATCAGGTTATTCACGTTGGGGCAGCTCACCGCGTGTACGGCCACGCCTTTGCCGCGCGTCACATACCCCACAATCGCTTCCCCGCGAATCGGATTGCAACATCGTGCGCGATACACCAGCAGATCGTTATAACCTTTTACCTTGATTGCGCCTGTGTCGGCGCTCTGGCCAAACACGCGCCGGATCACCGTGCCCAGCGTGCTGCCGGCTTTCGGCGTTTCTTCCGCAGCGGGCGTCTGCTCTGAGATTTCCGGGGAAAGCTTGGCCAGGATTTGCCGCGCGGAATACTTTCCGTATCCGATCCCCGCCAGCAGGTCCTGTCCGCCGCCCAGGCCATATTCTTTGGCGATCGTCTCCATCGTCTTGTCGTTGAAATCTTTCAGCGCCAGGCGATATTTGCGCGCCTGCTTCTCCAGAAGCTTTTTGCCGATCTCAATGGCCCGCTCGCGCTGATGAATGTTCAGCCAGTGCCGTATCTTGTTGCGCGCGCGTGTGGACTTGGCAAAGCCCAGCCAGTCGCGGCTGGGATTGTGTCCCGGCTGCGTCATGATCTCCACCACGTCGCCGTTTCGCAGTTTGTTACGCAGGGGAACAATTCGTCCGTTCACTTTTGCGCCCACGCACGAGTGCCCCACTTCAGTGTGAATGGCATAGGCAAAATCAATTGCGCTGGCATCGCGCGGCAGGATTACTACTTTGCCCATCGGCGTGAAGCAGTAAACCTCTTCCGGATAAAGATCAACCTTGAGCGTGGAAAGAAATTCATTGGGATCTTTTACGTCCTGCTGCCACTCCACCACCTGCCGCAGCCACGCCAGCCGTTGTTCGTCTTTGGCGCTGACCGGGCTACCATCTTTGTATTTCCAGTGCGCGGCAATACCTTCTTC
>DASXIL010000510.1:0-10405 GCA_036497985.1 Candidatus Angelobacter sp.
GATTCAATCCAATCGACAGCCCGCTAAACCTGCGCGTGAGGTTCGCGTGGGCGACATGCTGCGGATCACTAACGACGGCGGAGAGTTTCACATAGAGGTCCTGCAATTAAGCGAAGTGCGCGGTCCGGCTTCAGTGGCGCAAACGCTCTATCGCGAGACGGAAGAGAGCAAGGAAGCACGCCTGAAAGCGGCAGCCGAACGCAAGGCGGCGATGCAGTTTGAACCCATGCCAACAGGACGGCCATCGAAGCGCGACCGCCGCAAGATTATCCAGTTCCGCGGCAGAGGCTAATCGGCTGGAGCAAAGACCTAGAGCGAAAGGGAAAACCGCTGGCTGAGCAGCACTCCTTCTATCAGGGAAAGCGTTTGCCAGTTCTTGGAAGTAACCTTTTGTCAAGAATCTAACCCAACTGCACTAATTGATACTGTCTACGCCCAACCTGAGATTTCTATTTGAGATTTGCTAGTTTTTTATAATAAGCAGGCTCTGCCCGTCGACTGTACTCCGGTCTCTGTGACTCCATACCGTTTTTTGCACAAATTCCAGCCATGAGCCCGTATGTAGTCGAGAGATAGTTAGGATCGCCGAGCAGCACGGCTTCCTCGATATGCTTCTCCAGTTCCTGCATGGCCGAAAGCATTTTCGCCAGCCCCGCTTTTGTCTCACTACTGATACAGGCGATGAGGCCCAACGCCACGTCTCTTAGGAATTTTGGCATTAACAACTCTGCGTCATAGGCCTGGCGGATTTTAAGTTCAGCCTTACGCGAAGAGTATTTTGCCCAGCTAGCAACCCAGTTCTGGAACTCCTCTACATTGGCAATATTCGGTATGGTCAGTCCTAGTACTGCCGCCGAGAGGGACGCCATGATGATCACTCGGTGTTCTTCGCAAAGAGCTACTTCCGTCCGGGCTTCTTCGATTCGCTGTAATGCGCGTTCACCTGTTACCAAATTACTTTTAGACAAGGACAGCACGACGTTGTACGCATATAAAGCGCAGCGATAATAAAGGAGCGCAAGATAGAGATTGGAGTGGAATTGTTCGACGCTAAGCTTCAGCTTCGCCTCATCGCGGGATTGCTCTGCGTGCTTTTGAAGGACGCGCGCCGTGCTGGTTCCCCAGACCACGGCGAGATCAGGGCGCACTATATGGTGTTCCAGATAAAACCTGATGTTCACGTCCGGAAAAGCCATCCCGACCGGCTTGTCCCCTAACGTAATCCCAAAATTTTGCTGGAGCCACCTCAGGTTCATTTCAAATAACGACGTAAGTGGAAAGGGGCACAGCTCGAAGAGAGCAAAAGTCGTTAATGCGTACCTAACTTCATCCCCGGCGAGCAAACAGGAGCCGTAGAGCTCGATCAACTGACTCCAGCATTTGCCGACCCAGTTTCTAATGGCATCATTATTTGGTAACTTCGAGGGTTCCCCCAGATTGGCTAGAGCTTCGCTGTAGCGAGCCAATGGTCTTTCTTGTGGTGTGGAGCGCGGAGAATAAAAATAACCAACGGAATCGAGAATCTTTTTGATGCCGAACGTTGCATAGACATCACTCGAAAGCTCCTCCAAAATACGACAGCTTTCCTGGAGTCGTGGCCAGAGAAGTGTAGAAGCGGCCGGACGAGAGACATATATGATTTGGCTGTCTGAAAAGTGACTTGGCCGCACAGGTGTGGTGTACTTAGTTCCGCGATTATAAACGATGTAATCTGTCTTGCCGTTCGGGTTGCTGAATCCGATTGCCCCACTGCCCGTCCAGTCAACTTTCTTTAACTCAGGAGCGTTAACTTCAACTGCGAGTTGCTCAGCATCGATGGGGTTTTCGAACATCATATACCGAAGCAGTCGATATATTTCTGCCCGCTTGGCAAACGCCACTGTAGGTACATCGTCCATCACATTCACTCGGTCTTTAGTTCTTGTTGTATCCTTCTCACCAGACGTTCGCTCTGAATAGCAGCTTTCTCATTTGTAAAACCATTTCTCTGCAGGTGTATAGTGATCTGCTCGCGCTCGTACGTCACGCTTGTTTCCACCAATTGTTCAAAGACTTCTGATGTTAATTTACCTGCTATGGTTCTTCGCAATGCATCCAATTCTTTTTGATGTTTGACCGCCAACTCCAGAAGTTGTTCTGTGTTGGTTTCTTTGAATTGGGTTTGTTCGGCAATCGGAGTCAGTTTCTTAATAAGCTTTCCCGCAAGGGATTTCCCTAGTTGCTTCCCTGCTGCACCAGTAAGTTCTGCGAATGCCCCCTTTAGCATCCCGATTAAAAAAGTTGCCAGGATCGTGCCTCCGAACAGGACACCGATCTCTATGCCGGTAAAATAAGCAGCTTCTTCTTTACCGTGCTTCTGCCTCAAATAAGAAATGTCGGTTCCGATTTCCTCCGTGATTGCGAAAACCACATCCTTGCTGCTGTTCATATCAATTCCTATCTAGATTACGCGGTTGAAAATCAGTGAAGGCATCAAAAGCGGGATAACTTTACACCAAACTGAAGACTCGGGCTTATGAATAAAAGGTATTTTTTGAGGTTTCTTCAGGACACGAACCCACCGCAAGAGTAAGCCCAGCTCTACATAGAAGAGAATTGCAAGAGATCAGCTGAGCGTTGCCATCGAAACGCGACCGGCGGAAGATTATCCAGTTCCGCGGCAGAGGCTGAGCCGGCGATCACCAATACCAGGTCATCGTCCTTCGGGGATCGCGGAGATTCCTGAGTTGCTGGAACAATCACGAGCACGCTTCTGCATGCTAGACTCGCATTCTGGAGACCGCCAATGTCCTTTCTGCGGCAGGACCTGCTCTACACTCTCCGCTCGCTGCGCAAGGCACCGGGCTTCACGCTGGTTGCGATTCTAACTCTGGCCCTCGGCATTGGAGCCAACACGGCAATTTTCAGCGTGGTGGATGGAGTGGTGCTGGCTCCGCTGCCTTATCACCACCCCGATCAACTCGTGATCGTGTGGCAGAAAAATCCTCAGGGGCGGAATATTTCTCCTTCATACCCTGATTTCCAGGATTGGAAGCGCAACACGCACTCATTCCAGGACATGACTACGTTCGGGTGGCAGCCGCGTGATTTGAGCGGACCCGGATCGCCGGAGCATCTGAATGGCTGGCTCATCTGCTCCGGGTTCTTTCGCACGATGGGAATAAATCCGCTCCTCGGCCGTGACTTCACACCAGAAGAAGACCAGCGCGGCGGAGCGCTTGTAGCCATCATCAGTGAGCGAGTCTGGAAAGACAGGTTCAGCAGCAGCAAGGCCGTGCTCGGCAAAACCGTGACCATGGATGGCGCTGACTACACGATTGTCGGAGTCGCACCGTCCGGCATCAGCCTGGGAGGCGCGATCGATGTTTACACGCCGATTTCCCAAAGCGATCCACTCGTCATCAACGATCGCAGAACGCATGCATATATCGCAATCGGCCGGCTAAAATCCGGAACGAGTGTTGCTCAGGCCAACGCGGACACGAATACGGTGGAAAAAAATCTTGGCGATCTTTATCCCAAATTCGATCAAGGCTTATCGTCGGGGATTGTTCCGCTGAAAGATGCGCTGGTCGGCGATGTGAGCGGCACGCTGATGATGCTGATGGGATCGGTAGGGCTGGTTTTGCTGATTGCCTGCGCCAACGTGGCCAGCCTTATGCTGGCGCGGGCAGCGTCCCGCGAACGAGAGTTTGCCATTCGCGCAGCATTGGGCGCAAAACGGATCAGGATCGTCTGGCAGATGGTTGCGGAAAGTTTGCTTCTTTCCCTGGCCGGCGGGATCCTGGGGCTTGCTCTGGCTAGAGCGGGAATCAGGCCGCTGCTTATGGCGGTGCCCGGCGAATTTCCGCGTCCGGAACATGTCGAACTAAATTCTTCTGTCCTTCTGTTCACCCTAGGGACATCCGTTGTTGTGGGAATTGTGTTTGGCCTCATACCGGCTCTGAAAACCTGGAATGCAAATCAGCAACCTTCTCTCCAACAAGGTGGCCGTGGTTCCACCAGTCTGCACCATCGCACACAAAGCAGCCTGGTCGTGGTCCAGACGGCGCTGGCGCTGGTGTTGCTGGTGGGCGCCGGACTGTTGTTCCGAACAATTCGTCATCTGTCAAACGTCAACCCGGGTTTCGAGACTCATCAACTTGTTTCTTTCAAGGCAGCGCTGGCACCGGAACTCACAAAAAACCCTGTGGCAATGCGAATTGCATACCAGCAATTGATCGAACGTATACAGGGAATTGCCGGTGTAGAGGCAGCGGACCTGACAACGCTTGTCCCACTCAGCGGCGAGGACAACGAGGTTCCGTTCTGGCTGGGTGAAGAGCCCAGGTCGATAGCGGAAGCGCCACGCGCCGTCACATATTCAGTGGGTCCGGACTATCTCCGCGTGATGGGAATTCCACTGCTTCGAGGACGGTTCTTTACCACGGCTGATACTGTGCGGTCGGAACAGGTAATAGTGATCGACAGCGCTCTGGCGGAGGCATATTTTCCCGGCAAAGATCCGGTGGGACAAACCCTTACATTCGGACGCGTAGGCTCATTCCGAATCATTGGCGTTACCGGCCATGTAAAGCACTGGGGCCTGGGTAATACCAGTGCGTCCAACCAGAAAGAGGTTTACATCCCTTTTTATCAAATCAACGATCAATGGCTTCCCGTGATGCAGACCTCTGCAACAGTGGTGGTCCGCACGCGACTCGATACTTCTGCACTGATGCCGGCGATCAAGAACGCGGTTTACGGAGCAGGCAGCGGCCAGCCGATATACGATGTACACACGATGCAACAACTGGTTTCCGCAACCATGGCAATACAGAGCTTTCCCATGATGCTGCTGGCAGCATTTGCGGCGCTGGCGCTGCTGCTTGCCTCGGTGGGAATTTATGCGGTGATTTCATACTCAGTGGCTGGGCGGGTGCACGAAATCGGGATTCGTATGGCGCTGGGGCGCGGAGAAGCGGTGGATTTTCGGCATGGTCATTCAGCAGGGGCTCCGTCTGGCTATTTCTGGTCTGGCAATCGGGACGGCTGCGGCGTTCCTTCTGGGACGATTGCTGGCGAGCTTCTCGCATCTTCTTTATGGAGTCAACGCGGGCGACCCGCTGACGTTCGTGGGCGTGGCTCTTTTACTCAGCGCCGTGGCTGCTTTGGCGTGTTATGTGCCGGCGCGGCGCGCAACCCGGGTTGATCCGATGATCGCGCTGAGAGCTGAGTAGGCCGGCGCAACAACCTTGCCCATGAAGAAGCATTCGCACAACTCTGGCAATCCGAGAAAACCCAAAAGGGGATCAGCTCCTGGCCGCAATCGGCATGGCAGCCATGTTGCCGACCGACGTGATAACCGGCGGCAGCCGCGTCTCTCGCGCGAAGTTGCAGTTCTCTACGAAGACGGTGCGGTGATCGTGCTGAATAAGCCCGCTGGGTTGCTGGCAGTGCCGATCAAGGGCTCCGACGTTCCGTCCGCATTGTCTCTGCTGATCGCTGAACTCAAGCCGAAACGGCAGCGCGCATTGATCGTACATCGCATTGATCGATTTGCCTCCGGCATTCTGCTGTTCGCCAAGACAGACCGCGACCGCGATACGCTGATCCGCCAGTTTCTGGCGCATACCCCAGTGAGAAAGTATCTGGCGGTAGTGCGTGGCCGGCTCAAGCAAGAAGCAGGCACGCTGGTGCACTATTTCCGGCGCGAAGGGATGTATCAACAGTTGCGCACGGCGCGCGATCCTGAAGCTGCACGCGCTGAACTACGCTATTCCGTAGAAAGCGCCTTTGCCGAGGCGACGCTTGTAAGAGTGGAACTGGTCACGGGATTACAGAACCAGATTCGCGCGCAGTTTTCCGCCATGGGCCATCCGCTGATTGGCGATAGAAAATACCATCGCAAAGAGGCTGAAGAGCAGTTGATTGACCGGGTCGCGCTGCATGCCGCGTATCTTGAGTTTATTCATCCGCGCACAGGTGAGACAATCACTATTGAATGTCCGCCGCCGCACGATTTTCAGCACCTGATCCGACAGTTGGAGCGGTCTGGACATTCGAAGCGGTGAGTTGTCGCATGGGATGAGCAGATCCAGCAGCACCATTACTCCATAAGGACAAGCAACATAAGACCATGCAGCAGATCATCGACTTCATCCTGGAAGTGGAGAAGCTCAAGGGAGTCACGCGCAAGACGCGCCCGCTGGGGCTTGATCGGTATGAAAATTCCGCGGAGCATAGCTGGCAGCTTGCACTACTAGCCATATCACTTGAGCGCTTTGCCGCATCGCCTGTGGAGATGAATCGCGTGGTTCGAATGTTGCTGGTACACGACATCGGCGAGATCGATACCGGCGACACGATCTTTTTTGCCGAAGGAGGCTGGGAAGACCGTAAAGCTGCCGAGCTCAATGCCGTGAAAAGGATTTTTAGTCTCTTGCCGGAAGATCAGGCAACGGATTTTCTTGCGCTGTGGCAGGAGTTCGAACGGGCTGAAACACCTGAAGCTTTATTCGCTCATGCCGTGGACCGCGCGATGCCGGTGCTGCTAAATCTGGCTAACGAAGGACAGAGCTGGCGCGAAAATGGCATCAGCTATGAGCGTGTGGTCAATAGAGTAAAACCGCCGATTCAGGCCGGCTGCCCTGCCTTGTGGGAATATCTGCAAGCGCGACTGGAAGAGGCCCGCAATAAAAGGTTATTCGGAGCCTGAGTTCATCCGGCTTCACGGGCGGCAGAAGCTAGCACGCTTCATTGCTCCTCGAGCAAATCCTCTTCCTCCATATATGGCACCCAAGGGCTCACGAACGGGCGAGGATCGACAAACGAAAGCAAAATATAAAGCTCCACCACGTCACGGGCCGCGCCATCGGCATCAGCGTTGCGGTAGAAGCCAGGATCCGGCCGCGGATCGACAAGCGCATACCAGCATTTCAGGATTGTGATCTCATGGGCCTGCACAGCCGGCAGGGTTGAGTCGGGCTCCGCGCAAGACTCTGATTCGTCAGACGCTTCGTGAGACATAAGTCCCTCTCCTTATCCGCCGGCCTGAATCCAGCCCTTGCTGGCCTGACCGTGGAGGAGACAGTCTGCGCAGCCGGATTCCAATTTTTTCAAGTACGTTGTGGCGGACGAATGTCATCATCCTCGGAGTGGATTAGGGGGATCGTTGGAATTTAATTAACTTTGTTAATGGTTAAATTCTGAGGTTTGCGCCCCGAGGGCGACCGGATGGCGCGAATGACCCCTTCAGGCACAAGCTTTATTGTTCCCGCGCGTTCAGTTCAGGATTTAAAATGCCTCAATGCCCTCGACCAATACCATCTACGCCATGATGAATTATCCTCTTAGCGCTTACGGCGCTACTGGAGTCTGCCCGCGTTCACGGCAGTGATTCATCTCCGCTTTCAGCGCTTTTACTACTGGCAAAACTGACAGTTTGAGCGCGGCAGAGATAATCTCCTAATTTCTTTGGGCCGCTGCTGGAATTCCGGTTGCGGTTTTCGCACAAATGTAAGAACCTTTGTGTGTTTGATGTTGGGGAAAATAGCCGTCCTCTGGTTTGTTCGACGCGCGTGGTGATTGTTTTCCGGAAGATGTTCGGCCCCCTGGACGCAGAAGGAATCCATGATTCAGGCATCTGACGAAATCGGTCCCCGAAAAATCGGGAAATATCTCGCCCTAACACTCATTGTCCTCGTATCTTATTTTCTGGCCGGCAAGCTCGGGCAGGCCACCACTGCTATCAGGAGCGGCAATATAGGGCCGGTTTGGCCCGCGTTCGGGGTGGCGTTGGCGGCGGTTTTACTCTATGGCTATCGTGTCTGGCCCGGGATCTTCATCGGGGTATTTTTAGTTGACTTCCTAAGCCCGGTTCCCGTTGTTGCGGCGCTGGGTCAGGCCTCGGGTGCAACGCTGGCAGCGATAACGGGCGCTTTTTTTCTCCGCCGTATAGCCGACTTCGAGTCCTCATTCTCACGCTTGCGGGACGCACTGGGAATGATTGTCCTGGGCGCGTTCGGAAGCGCCCTGATCAGCGCAACGATTGGAGTTTCCGTTCTGTATGCAACTCACGTCGAGGGTTATTCGGGACTCGGTCCGGCATGGCTGATCTATTGGCTGGGAGACGCAACGGGAGGATTGCTGGTAACACCTCTCGTCTTGACGTTCGTCAGCCTGTTGAAGATCCGGCGCTGGGACCGACTCGCGGAGCTTGCTACCCTGCTGCTTCTTCTCACGCTGACATCCGTCGCCATCTTTACCGACAATGTTCTGGTGTCGGTGAAGCTGCACGTAATGGCTTTCGCCGTGCTTCCGTTCGTAATCTGGGCGGCCATCCGCTTTGGAATAAGCGGCGCCTCGCTCGCGACTCTCCTCGTCGCGTCCATCGCCACGGTAGAAACCGGTCTGGGATACGGACCATTCACGCAAAATACGGCCTTCACCAATGCCGTACTACTGGATATCTTCTTTACCGTACTTTCAGTCTCTGGAATGGTATTGGCGGCATTCATCGCGGAACGGGAACACGACCAGAACGAACGGGAGCGGCAGGTCCGTGAACAGGCGGCCATGGAGGCGCGGCTTCGATTAGCCGCCATTGTAGAAGCCTCCGAGGATGCCATCTTCGTGACCGACATCTCTGGAATAGTTACAGATTGGAACAAAGGCGCGGAAAAGCTCTACGGCTACACGGCTGATGAAATAATCGGGCAGTCGATTTTCCTTCTTATACCTTCTGATCGTTCCAGCATTTGTGCCCGGGCAATGGAAAAGGTGCAACAGGGCCACTCCCTCGGCCATTCCGAAACGGTACGGCGCAAAAAAGATGGCGAACTCGTTGCGATATCAATCACCGCTTCACCAATTTTCACTCCGGAAGGCAAAGTTGTCGGACTATCGGCTATTGAGCGCGATATTACGGAACGCAAGCGCCAGGAAACCATCTTGCGCAACAACGAAGAGCGCTTGCGTCTGGCCGCGCACGCTGGAAAAATGTTTGCCTATGAGTGGGATGCGGCCACCGATGTAATCGTGCGATCGGAAGAATCCGCCAACATACTCGGCATCGATCAGTCAGTGCGCCTCACCGGTGAACAGGCGCTTGGGAGGGTCCATCCAGATGACCGAGAAAAAGTTGCAGCAGCCATGGCTGCTCTCAGTGTTGAGGACCCCAGTCTTAAAATCAGCTATCGCATCCTTCGTCCGGACGATACAGAGATTTGGGTAGAGCAAAACAGTCTTGCTCACTTTGACGAACAAGGCAGCATTTTGCGCACCGTGGGCATGGTGGCAGACATCACCGAGCACAAACGGGCTGAAGCGGCCCTATCCAGCGCGAAACGCAGATTAATTGAGGCGCAGGAACAGGAACGTACCCGGATTGCCAGGGAACTTCACGATGACATTGGCCAGCGTCTTGCATTGCTGACCATTGAACTGAACCAACTCTACATGAACGCCAACGGTTTGCCTGCTGAAGTCCTGAACAGCCTGGAACAATTAGGAAGACAGTCCGCCGAGATAGCTGCCGATACCCAATCTTTGTCGCATGAATTGCACTCTGCAAGATTGGAATATCTGGGAATCACCGCCGCCATGAAGGGATTCTGCCGGGAATTCAGCGAGAAGCAACACGTGGAGATCGACTTCAAAAACAATGACGTACCTGGCTCCTTGCCGCCGGACATTTCTCTCTGCCTATTCCGAATCTTGCAGGAAGCTCTCCACAATTCGGCAAAACACAGCGGCGCAGAAAGCTTCGTAGTGCGCTTATGGGGCTCATCGAATGAAATTTGCCTCAGTGTAAGAGATTCCGGAGCCGGCTTTGATAGTGAGACCGTAAAGGAGAGCCACGGAATTGGCCTCATCAGCATGGAAGAGCGTTTGGCCATCGTGAATGGGACTCTTTACATCGATTCGCATCCGAATATCGGCACCACAATTTACGCTCGTGTGCCGTTCAATGCAGAACGCGAGCCTCTGTCAGCCACCGGGTGATTGCAGGTACGATTTTGGCGGTCTGCCAAATGTTCTGCTCCACGCTCCGCCGTCCAGGCGATCCGTTACAGAGAGATTTCAAGGTCCTCACACAGGTGTTTCTAAGGGGGGCCGACTGTCACTAAAAGAGTCAACATGAAGTTTGACTCCAATGGTCACGTCTTTATATAGAATGCCCTCAATGTCTTCATCCAATACCATCCACACCATGATGGATTACCCGCTCACGCTCACGACTCTGCTGGAACGTGCGGGCCGGTACGCAGCCAACGTGGAAATTGTCTCGCGGCTGCCGAACCGGGCCATGCATCGCACCACCTGGGGACAGTTGCACCAGCGAGCGTTGCGACTGGCGGAGCGCCTGCAATCGCTGGGACTAAAAAATGGCGAGCGCGTGGCTACGCTGATGTGGAACCACTAC
>DASXIL010000511.1:0-1549 GCA_036497985.1 Candidatus Angelobacter sp.
GGCTGCCTGGATCGTGCTTACAAGCGTCTCGGGCCGCGAAGGGCGCTCAAGCAATACAAGATTGCCGAGAGGTTGGCGAACGAGCATATTTCTCTGACTCTGATTGTTTACTTCCCCGGCAACGGTAAGAAGGATGATCGGGAAATCAGACCATGAAGGCTGATCCGCTACCTGCTCCGCCCAGCGGACGATGTCGGATACTTCCAGAGCTTCTTCAGCAAGAATCAATGCACCACCAGCCGCCGCCTTCAAATCGATTCGCGCCGCCTCGGCGGTCAGAAGATTGACGCAGGCGATTCCCTTGCTGCTGAGAAGATTGCAAATTAGCGGCCCATCTCGTCCGGTGGGTGTAACCACGACGACGCGGAGCTCATGCTGACTTGTCATCTTGTTAAGCCAATCTGCGACCATCAAGGCCGCCATTTTCGCCTAGATATTTGGGAACACCGGTCAACACGCCATCGAATTCTCTCAATACTTTTCCAACCTGGATAACTCCACCCTTCATCACCAGCTCGCGGATGGTGCGCTCATGTTCTCCGCTGCGCTTTTTGATCACCGAAAGCGCCTGCTTGACTTCGCCGCCAGCCTCGAAATATCGAAACAGAAGAACGGTATCTGCCAGGTAGCTTACATCGAGCGGCGTATCGATGTTCGAACCAACGAACCCATGTTGGGCGACTGTCATCAGTGTCGCAACACCCTTTTGGCCCAGATAACCCAGCAATTCATGCAGTTGCATTGCAAGAAACTTTTCGCCCGGCATGGCATTGAGAAAGCCGTTCAAGCTATCGATGATCAGCAGCGTTACTCCCTGCTTCTCTACCAAGTTCCTAATCTCGTGCACAAATTGACCAGGGGAGAGTTCCGCGGCGTCTACCTGGCGAAGGATAAGCTTTTCAGACTCAAGATGCTTCTCGAGGTCCAAGCCGAGCCCTTTGCCGCGAATCACCAGCGTCGCCAGGGTTTCATCAAATGAAAATAACGCAGCGGATCCACCTTGCTCGACAGCAGATACGGCGTAACGAAGCGCAATGGTCGATTTTCCGCAGCCCGCCGGCCCAAGCAGCAATGTGCTGGTGCCACTATCAAGCCCTCCGCCGAGGAGGTTGTCGAGGGGCATCATGCCACTCTTAAGCTGCGTAGGGACAGATCCCAAATGGTGCTCGGAGGCAATTAATCGTGGGTAAACTTCCACGCCGCCCCGTTTAATGGTGTAGTCATGGAACCCTTCGCGGAACTGCGAACCGCGCATCTTCCGGATTTCCAGGCGACGCCGCTTGATCCCATATTCCCGCTCCACGCTTTCCGTCATGATCACACCATGAGCGATGCTTTGCAGTTGCTGATCGTGGCTGTCGGCGGTTCGATCGTCCAGGAGCAAGACCGTGCACTTGCGTCCCGCAAAATGCTTTTTTAGCGCCAGAATCTGTCTGCGATATCGAAGAGAATCTCGCGCCAGCAAGCGCAGTTCCGAGAGTGAGTCAAACACCAGTCGAGCAGGGCGGAGTCTCTCCACCTCAGCCAAAACGGCGGAAGTTGCGTCGGA
>DASXIL010000512.1:0-1872 GCA_036497985.1 Candidatus Angelobacter sp.
GTCGGAACCAACGGCAACGCGAGCGTATTTGCAACGCTGTTCTGCGCAAATGACGGGAATGTCCAACACAGCTCAAATCTTGCAGGCGTTAAGCTTGAAGTTGATGGCGATTTTAGCATTAACGACATGCTTTCACCTGCGCCGCCGAGTACTTGCACCAGCCCGGTGCTCCTCGTCCGCGTCGCTGGAACCGGGGCGTGGTTCGCCGCCGGGATCCCCAAGCAATAAACAGGCACTTGAAGGTCGACTGAACCTGCCCTGAGACATAGAAGACGGTGGCAGGTTACCGCACGGGCCCGGAACATTGAGCAGAATGTACTCATTGGCCACGAATCGATTCCCTCGGACTCGGTCGCAGGCATTGAACAGCCGTTGTCCTCAAATGAGTGCCCAGAAGGAATCGGTACACTGCAACCTGCTGATTAACTTCGAGTAACGGCCATCCGGGCCCTTGACCTAATAGAATTGTGCGGGGGTTCTGTCCGGATTGTTTGAATGTTAAGTCAGAGGAGGATTGCGTGGTGTACAAAAAGGCTGAACTCAACGGGGACGTTGATTCAGAAAACAACCATGGAGGCTCCTCAAGACGTATGTATTACATCGGACTGGATGTTCACAAGAAGACCATCAGTTATTGCATCAAGGACGCGAGTGGTCAGATCCACGGGGAAGGCAAAGTGGGATCAACACGGCGCGAACTCGACTGCTGGATGAAGACTCTGCCTCAGCCCTGGACGGTGGCGATGGAGGCGACTATCTTCAGCGGCTGGATCTACGATCATCTGCTGCCGCACGCGGAGAAGGTGAAGGTCGCCCATCCTCTAATGCTTCGTGCGATCGCAGCTGCGAAGAAAAAGAACGACCGAATTGATGCCGGCAAGATTGCCGACTGCCTCCGTGCGATTTCCTGCCAGAAAGCCACATGGCTTCACCGGAGATCCGGGACCGGCGCCGCACCCTGCGCTACCGGCACCTGCTGGTTCGCCAGATGGTGCAGATGAAGAACCGGATCTCGGGGCTGCTGCTGGAAACAGGGGTGAGCCACAACAAGCAGCGACTCCACAAAGTGGGTTATTTCCGTGAACTGATCTCCAGCAACCCGGAAGTTCACGAAAGTATCCGGCCTTTACTCCGCCTGAGCCGGGAGACGATCGTGCGGTGTCAGAAAACGGAATACGCTCTGGTGAGTTCTCTCCAACGGGACCCTCTGCTGGCTGAGAGGATTAGGCGCCTCAGGACCGCACCCGGAGCCGGACCCATCACCGCACTCACATGGGCACTGGAGATCGGCGATGTATCGCGCTTCCGGTCGATCAAGCAGGCCATCAGCTACTGCGGACTGTGCGGAGCCGAAAAGAGTTCGGCAGACAAGATGGCGCGCACACCGATCTCCAAACAGCGCAACAAACATATCCAGCATGTGCTGGTGCAAGCGGCGAAGCTGGCGCCACGACAGAGCCATGAGCTGGCTCTGGTCTATGAAAAGGAAAAGCAGAAGGGAAATGCCAATCGAGCCACCCTGGCTGTAGCCCGGAAGATGGTCGCGTATCTCCTCGCGGTGGACCGCGCTCAGCGGGCATTCGTGCCTTCAGAAGAAAAAGATCACAGCAACGTGGCAGCGTAAAACCGTTGCCCGCGGAGAAAAAAGACGAACAGGATTACTCAGCGCGCAGGCTGCCAGGTCCTGCAGATTGCCGACTGAGCGAGGGAGAGCAATCTCCCCAGGCTCCACCGGATTGTTTCGGGACTGGCAGCGAACACAAACTCAATCTTCTGTAATGGTCCTCAAGACCTGAGACAGCAAATGGATGTCCGGTTCTGCGAAAGGCAGGAACCACGGCCGGGAGGCCACAGGTGCGAGCTGGAAGTTCT
>DASXIL010000513.1:0-1941 GCA_036497985.1 Candidatus Angelobacter sp.
GGGGCGAGGATGTCACCACCGCAACCTACATTCAAGCCCGTCGCCAGGTAGACCAATATCGACACACCATCCGCAAAGTATTTGAGACCGTGGACCTCCTGGTAACGCCTACAACTCCAGTACCGCCGTTCACCATTTCCGAACTTCTTGCTGATATGGATAATCTCCGCACGAAAGAAGTTCTTACGTTACGCAATACGCGGCCTTTCAACATTCTTGGACTGCCGGCCATTTCCGTTCCGTGCGGTTTCACCCGGACGGGATTGCCGATCGGCATGCAGATCAGCGGAGCGCCATGGGCCGAAGCAAATGTTCTTCGACTGGCCCACGCCTACGAGCAGCAAACGGACTGGCACAAGAAGCGGCCAAAGCTCGACTCCTGAAACCACACGCTTGTCCAATGAAGCGATAATTCCATTAAGATGGCATTCATGGGCTCGCATAATTCCCGCATTCTCGATCAGTTCACGCGCCAGGCCGCGCCGTTTGCCGCCGCTGTACCCATCCGCAATCAGGAAGCGCTGGATCGTATTGTGCGGTGGGCTGGCGCTGGCCCCGATGACAACGTATTGGATGTAGCCTGCGGCCCCGGCCTGCTGGCCTGCGCCTTTGCCCGCGTGGCAAAGCACGCCACTGGGGTCGATATGACGCCGGCCATGCTGGAGCAGGCACGCAAGACGCAGGAAGAACAAGGCCTGAAGAACGTAAGCTGGCAGCAAGGCGATGTCTATTCGCTTCCCTTCCGGCCAGATCAGTTTTCCATCGTGAGTTCGCGCTTCGTCTTCCATCATCTGCAAGATCCGCTGGCGGCTCTCAAGGAAATGAAGCGCGTATGCAAGTCTGGCGGCAAAATCGTGGTAGCGGATATGGCGCCTCAACCCCAGAAAGCCGCTGCTCTGAATGCCGCTGAGTTGTTGCGCGATCCTTCTCACGTGCGCGCAATGCCCCCTGAAGAATTGCGCGGATTGTTCGAACAGGCCGGCCTCGGTATTCCGCAAGTCTTCGACTATCGCATGGAAGGTGAGTTGGAGGACCTGATGTCCCGCTCGTTTCCCAATGAAGGAGACGCAGATCGCGTGCGCCGAATTTATGCCGACTCTATTGATGACAACGCGCTTGACCTCAACACACGCCGCGCCGATGGAAAAATCTTTTACAGCCTGCCGGTAGCGGTGCTGGTGGCACAGAGCACTGATCACTGAATCGCCGATCGTTAGTCAAAGAGCTTCAGCTTGGGCCATGCATCCTTCAGATTTGCTTTAAGTCCACGGCAAAGATAGATGTCAAAGAACTCGTCTCGGCGGGCATACGGGTGTTCTACGTGTCCCACAACTTCAACGCTGCGGAACATCTTTGGTTCGTTGCGTCCGCCGCTGCGCAGAATGATCATCGTACTGCCATCATAGTTGCGCGGTCCCCAAATCCAGTAGCTGTTGTGCTTGCTGATGGCTTGCGGCAGGCCATAGCGCGGGCCGTAAAAATCCACGGCAGCGGCCTCGCCCCAGCTGTTGGAAAAGATCGCGGTGCGGGCACGATCTTCCGGCGGCAGGCTGTTGTAAACCTTGGCCACCTTCTCCACCATCTCCTGCCAGCCAAACTCGTCGGCATACCATTGCGGCAAAGGGCCATTCTGCTGGTGCTCGAGCTCAGGCGGCTTGAGGCCAAGCACGGTTTCATACCGGATAAAGTTCTCCGGGGAGAATACCGGCACAGACAAAGGCGCTAGCAATACGCCCACAACAATCACCAGCACGACATAAACACTTCGCATCCAAGTTCCGATGCGCCGCCCCTGGGCCAACCGCTCCAGCCCAATTGCGCCTGCGGCAAACAAAATCGGATAAATGGGAGCAACATAATAATTCTTGGCTTTGAGTGCGATAAAAGCGACCAGCACTATTAAGTAGGTCCATCCGAACAGCCGATACCGCCCTGCATCAT
>DASXIL010000514.1:0-3759 GCA_036497985.1 Candidatus Angelobacter sp.
CAACCGCTTTTGTGTGGCAGCATCTCACGTGGGAATTTCAGCGGACATCCACCAACGTGATCTTCGTCGGCTTCACCTATGACGGCGTCACTCACTATGTAAACCGCAGCTATCCCGCACGTGCCTCAGGCGTCCATGAGATGAATGTGGCCTTCCAGATGGATGGAGACTTTGCCATGCACGCCTATTCCACCTGGCTGGATCGGGTCACGCTCACATATTGGTAGTGCTCTGGTAGTGTTAAGGGTGCTCAATCCAGAGGGAACTTGCCTCGGTAATCTGGCGCGAGTGTGAATAACGATTAATATTCATGAATACGAAAAGGAGCGGATTTCAATCCGCTCCTTTTACTTTTTGGAACTAAGTGGCTGTCTTAATCACCTAGTAGTTCGCGATTTTTGGTTTCTCGCGCGGCAGGCTGAAAAGGGTTGAAGCAGAGTAGATGCGTCGTTAGGCTCAACTTCGCCGTTGGAAATCGCGCGGCACAAAAAATCCCCTGGAGTAAAAGTAGTGACAGTAAATAAAACAACCAAAAGCGTTTCCATTCTCGCAATAGCACTGTTCATGATTTCGGCCGCCACCCTTCCTTCATCGGCCCAGACAGTCAAGAGCCAGATACAGAGAATGAGTGGATGGCAAAATTGCGTGACCTGTGCGGGTGCCAACGCCGCCGGACCGGGCGCATCCATTTCAACAGCGACTACCTCATCGCCCTCTATGAGCGGCGTATCCAGAGTCTTTTCCATAGCCAGCAGCAACCCCTATGCCGATGCATTGTGGTGGAAGCAGCTTGGCGCCGCCAATGGGGCGACCAACCTGCGTTATGACGTTGATTTCTATATCCAGTTGCCTCAGAACTCTCAGGCCCTGGAATTCGATAACAACCAAGCCAACGGCCACAAGCGGTGGATTTTTGGCACACAGTGCAACATCGCCGCAGGCCAATTCGACGTCTGGGGCAACGCCAATGGCAACTGGATTCACACCGGCATCCCCTGTCACGCTCCCGCAGCCTACAAATGGCACCACCTGACTTGGGAATTTAAGCGGACCGCCACAACCCTGACCTATATTGCGGTAACCCTCGATGGCGTAAAGCATTACGTGAATCGCACCTACACCGCCCGGAACTCCAGCGTGAATGAGCTAAATGTGGCTTTTCAAGAAGACTTGAGAGGCAATCACGCGGCTTACAAGACCTGGCTGGACAACGTAAAGCTCACTTATTGGTAAACCGAGTTTGTTCCTGTCGGCTCCGCTCCCGGGTTTCAGGCCCGGGAGCCTTTTTTTGCGTCCGATAAAAAATAAAATTCCCCTTTTATTCGCTGTATGGTAAAAATATATTTGTTGTTCCTGCATCAGGGAAATCTAACCGCACTTACACTAAAAGCTGGAGTCCCTTTTTTCTAAGGGGCTGACGCATGGAGAGAATGAATGGCCGATGAAAGACAGGAAAAAACTAGGGCGATAGATCTCGCGCTCTCACAGATAGAAAAACAGTTTGGCAAGGGTTCCATCATGCGGCTGGGGAGCAAGGAAGCCATTGTCCCCATCGCTGTGATTTCTACCGGCTCCATCTCCTTTGACGCCGCTCTGGGCGTGGGCGGTTTTCCCCGCGGACGTGTGGTTGAGATCTTCGGGCCGGAATCAAGCGGCAAGACGACTGTGGCGTTGCAGGTAATCGCTGAAGCGCAAAAGACAGGCGGCATGGCGGCCTTTGTGGACGCTGAGCATGCTCTTGATCCTATTTATGCCAGAAAGCTCGGCGTAGACGTGGATAACCTGCTGGTGGCCCAGCCGGACTATGGCGAGCAGGCGCTGGAAATCGCAGAAGCGCTGGTGCGCTCCAATGCCATTGACGTGCTGGTGGTCGATTCCGTGGCGGCTCTGGTGCCTAAAGCTGAATTGGAAGGCGAAATGGGAGACAGCCACATGGGTCTGCAGGCCCGTTTGATGTCACAGGCGCTACGCAAGCTGACCGGAATCGTTTCCAAGTCGCGTACCTGCCTGATCTTCATTAACCAGATCCGCGAAAAAATTGGTGTGATGTTCGGCAATCCTGAGACCACTACTGGTGGCCGGGCACTCAAGTTTTATTCGTCCGTGCGTGTTGATATTCGCCGCATCGGCGCCATCAAGGATGGTGACGTGGTGGTTGGCAACCGGACCAAAATCAAAGTCGTGAAGAACAAGACCGCCGCTCCTTTCCGTGAAGCCGAATTTGACATCATGTATGGCGAAGGCATTTCCCGCGAAGGCGACCTGCTTGATCTGGGCGTTGCCAAGGAAATCGTAGAGAAGTCTGGAGCCTGGTTCAGCTACAAAGGCGAACGCATTGGCCAGGGACGTGAGAACGTGAAGCAGTTCCTGAAAGACAACAAAGATATGATGGTAAAGCTGGAGGCTGAACTGAGGAAAGAGCTGGGCTTGCATATCGTGGCGCAGGAGCCGGCAGCGCCTTCGGTTGAGCAGAAACAAGCTGCCGCAGCCCACGCCAAGATGCCGGCAAGGCGTTAGAACACGCACCGCTAGTCTCAACAAACGAGGGCGCAGAATCTGCGCCCTCTGGCTCTTTTTAATACTGCCGGCCTTATGGCAACAAACCGTACACATTCAACTGGTTTGCGGTTCCCACGTAAACGTGACCGTTGGCAACCGTGGGAGAGGTAAATTTCAGGGCTTTTCCGGCTTGATCGCGCGTGCCCGCCTGAGTGCTGTTATACAGCTCTGTTAATGTTGACCCATCATAAGCGTGCAGGACCGCTGGGCCAGAAGTGTTAATTGTTCCGTCTGGAGTCCCTCCCACATAGGCGTGCAGATCCAGTGCCCAGAGCACGGAACTGCTGCCGTTGGTTGAGATCATTGGAGAGGTTCCCGGATAAAGAAAGACGTTGCTTGTCTGTGCCGTAGGAGCGCTGGAGAGTAATCCGCTTGAGAACGTGAACAACTCCAGCGGTTCATTTACTTCGCCAAAATAGATACGAGAACCCAGAGCCGCAGGGGTGGCGAACAGCCCATTCGTGGGTTCTGGATTGCCGAGGGGAACTGTCTCGACGTTGCTGTTCGTAGAGGCGTTGAATTTTCCCATGCTGGAGCGGTTCACCAGGTAGATCTTCCCATCTTTGCCGCCAACTACAACCAGGTTGGGAGCCACGGCCCCCGTCTGAGTTGGCGGGAGAATTGGGCCGCCGGCGCCTAAATCCAGGTCATTTGTGGTGAGATCGGCAGTGTTTGACGGAGTGAAATAATCTTCCACCACAAGCGCTCCAGATTGCAGTGCCAGCTTCAGCACGGTATTACCGGCATCTCGTCCGCCGGTATTAAGATCGAAAGCGCCGTTACCGGTTGCAACATAAATATTGCCGGAAGGGTCTGCGGCAGGGCCGTCCCCGCTTTGCCAGATCGCTGAAGCTCCCTTATCCGGGCTGGTGCAGAAGATTGCTACCTGATGCAGTACTCCGGTTCCAGTGGCGCTATAGGCAAAAAGCCAGCCGTTATAAGGAAGCTGGTCGCCGTTGGAGCCATACGCGATGTAAACATTGCTGTTGAGAAGCAGCAAGGCAGGCCGCTGCAAATGCTGTTTGGGAACAAAAGGAACGCGGCCATTGACGGAAATAGCGGGATAGGTACCCGGAACCGAACCTTGAATTTTTATCGGGCCGCCGAACTTTTCCGCTCCGCTGGTAAGGCTGAGCGCATGTAGCCGGTGAACAATGCTTCCGTTTTCGCTGGTCGAAACCGCCACATATAGAGTGCTGG
>DASXIL010000515.1:0-3048 GCA_036497985.1 Candidatus Angelobacter sp.
AAACGTATTCAGGAAATGATGCGTAAGACGGTCTTTCTGGCCGAAGATGGATTGAACCTGAACGTCCGTTGCAGTATGGGACTGGCCACGTATCCTGAAGACGCCAAGAGCTCCCACGAGATCATCCGCCAGGCCGACGAAATGATGTATATGGTGAAAAACTCCAGCCGAGACAATATCGCCGTCGCGCAGCAGGGGATGCTGAAGTAGCTTTTGTCTGAAATCCCGAGCTCCAGTTTTTTCTGAAATCCCGAGCGCAGCGAGGGATCCCTATCGTCGCCATCATTTCAAGGGCAATAAACTTTTGTAGCAATGAACCCGAGTCTCTTATTCGCGATCATTCGCGTGTATTCGCGGCGGGAAGGTTTTCGCGGCTACAGCGATCCCTCGCTACGCTTCGGGATGTTAAAGCTTCGGCCTTTTCTCCAGCGCCGGAACTTGGTCCGTATTGCCTTTATCCGGCTGCCGAGGCATCCACGCGCCCGCATTCTGTGGCGCCGATGGATTTACACCGAAGTCCCAGACAAACAGATTGATCTGTTTCTTATCGAGCAACTCCACCACGGCATATTCGCCGGGCAGCAAAGGTTGGGAGGGCGTGAGCTTAACCCAGTCACCCAGAGGTGAGGTGGTAACGGGAATCCAGCTTTCTTTCTGGCTAACTTTGCCGTACATGGCCACATTCAGCTTGCCGACAATGCGTGTGTCCTTCTTGTTTTCCACGCGCACAATACCGTAGTGATTGGGTTGCTGTTCTTTGTCGGAAGTCTTTTGCGTGAATACCGGCTGCGAGTTGTCTGCCGTATCGACATTCAGGTAAATGGCAGGTTGCCCCACATGCGATTGCACCCGTGCGTGCTCGCCTTTGAGCTCAATCGTCTGCGTGGAAGAAAGCGCCAACGGATTCACAGCCGCGCGCAGAATGTTGCGGCCGGTATGCTTATTGAGTTCGCCTCCATTCTGGACCAACTCCACAAGTTCCGGCTGTTTGTTAAATTCGTCCTGCAGAAAGACGCCGCCGGTGTTAGGCAACCGTAACCCCGGAACAATGAGCTGGGCTTCGCGCTCGTCCGCTTCATCGGCCTTGGCAACCTCTTTGATGGTTTCATCGCGCTGCCCAGCACGCTCGCTGTTGTACTTGTCGGTGGCGGGCCAGTCCACCATCTCGTTCGGTACTTCCTCCCAGTCATAACGCTCGGCGCTGTAATAGCGGACGCGCTGGCCCACGACCTCCCACTTGGTGGCCGCCTGATAAGAACCGTCTTTCATGATGAGCCGCTTAGGATTCTGCTGCGACCATGCGTGCGTGCAGGCCAGAGCAATCAACATCGCGGCCAGAAGGGAGATGCGTTTGGTCCATCGCGCCATAGAAGGAGCCCTGAAATATCTGGGTGCAGAGGTCGTCTTTATTTTATAACCCGAAAGCCACAAGATTGTTGTTGCGACACGGCTTTACCAAGAAAACGCAGTAACAAAACCTTTGAAACACGGAGAAAAGGAGTAACCAGAGGAGAATCAAAAACCAGATTGGTTCTGGAATCCTCCGCTTCCTCATTTCCTCTGTGTTTCAAAGATTTTGATTTTCTGCTATTGTGCCGGGTTCCCTACATTTAAGGAGGCTGCCCATGAAGCTGTTCGGCTCTCTTTGTCTGCTCGCGTTATGCGTTGGCATTTCGTCCCAGAAGACAACAGCACAAACTAGCGCTGCTCCTGCGGCGACGCCTGCGGCCGCACAGAGCGTTCCTGCGACGCAGACCACCCAGTACACGCTGCCTCCAGACAAGCTGGCGAAGGCCAAGGCGCTCTATGATCTTCGCGGCAAGCTCCGGATCATCGACACGGTTTACGGGCTGCTGATTCTTCTAGGATTGCTGTATTTCGGCGTTGCAGCCAGGTATCGCGATATTGCGGAAGCATCGGGCAAGAACCGCTTTGTTCAAGCGCTGATTTTTGTGGTGCTGCTCGTGTTTACCACTACGGCCCTGCAGCTTCCGCTCGACGCTTACCAGCAGAGCATCAGCCGGCAATACGGCCTCTCCGTCCAGGGTTGGGGATCGTGGTTTGGCGATGTGCTGAAGGGCATGCTGGTGGGGTTGATTATCTTTACACTGGCCGCTTGGGGAATTACCAGCCTGATCCGCAAGAGTCCGCGCAGGTGGTGGTTCTATACCTGGCTTTGCGCAGTTCCTTTTGTCATCTTCCTCATTTTTATCGCTCCAATTGTGATCGATCCCCTGTTCAATAAGTTTGAACCGTTGGACAAAAGCAATCCCGATCTGGTCACTGCGATCCAGCAGGTTACAAAGCGCGGCGGAATGGACATTCCGCGCGATCGCATGTTCCTGATGAAAGCCAGCGAGAAAGTTACAACGCTCAATGCCTATGTGACCGGCTTTGGACCATCGAAGCGCGTGGTGGTGTGGGATACGACGATCAAAAATGCCACCACACCGGAGACGCTATTCGTCTTTGGGCACGAGATGGGGCACTACGTGTTGAACCACATCCTGATTGGGATTGTAGCCACGGCAATCGGGCTGTTCATCGGTTTCTATCTGCTCTACTGCATTGCGAATTGGGCGTTCCCGCGTTTTCAGCAGCGCTGGCAAATGCGTGAGCCCTGGGACTGGGCAGCTCTGGTGATGCTGATTTTGATTTTCTCCATCATGTCAACGCTTTCCGCGCCGATTGGCAACGGCTTCAGCCGGCAGCTTGAGCACAATGCTGACGTTTACGGGCTGGAGGTCACGCACGGCATCAATGCCAATTCACAGGAAGCCGCCGCGCACGCCTTCCAAGTACTGGGTGAACTTGGGCTCTCGTACCCCTACCCCAGCGATTTCGTAGTCTTCTGGTATGCCGACCATCCTCCCATTCGCGATCGCGTTCCCTTTGCGCACAACTACGATCCCTGGAGCAAGGGCGAGCAGCCGAAATACGTGAAGTGAAAAATAAGCCGCGAATCAGCGCGAGTGAACCCGAATAACACTATGGTCGGATACTTCGCGCCAATCCGCGGCCGTTTAAAGTGGCTCACTTTTTTGCAGT
>DASXIL010000516.1:0-3187 GCA_036497985.1 Candidatus Angelobacter sp.
GCAACCTGCTGCCAGCCCTGCAAGGACCAGCAATATCAGAAAGAATAGATTTCTTTTCATTACGTACCCCAGCAGTGTGGGGGGCACTGCCACCATGGGTAAATGCACGGCGAGTGCCAAAAATGCGGCTTTATTTTCTTAGGTTTATAGGATGAATATTTTTAAAACTGTGTACTTTTTACCACCGGGAGAGTAGCTGTTTCTTGGGTCCCGGTGTTTAGCGTGTGCCGCTGCCGGAGACATTCTCTGCCGTGGCGGTAACTTCAGGCTGGATAACTACGCCGTCAAAAGCCGTGGTTCCCACAAGGCGGCCATGGGCAACATGCAGATTCCGGATGCGCCATCCCGTGGTGATGGCGTTCCAGTTCCGGCCATTATCAGTTGATTCAAAAATGTTGATCGATAGTCCGCTCGTCACCAGCATGCGATGGTTCTCATCATCGAAGCGAATGGTCTGAATATCCGCCAGCCGCAGCAAGGAAACTTTTTTCCACGTATCACCAGCGTCGGTGCTGCGGAACAGCCCGGTTCGCGCCGCGAGCCAGACGTCACCGCTGTTGTCTACGGCAACGGAGTTGATGGAAAAGTCGGCATCCAGCGTTTTGGTAGGCAGCCAGATTTCACCTCCGCTTACTGAGACGGCCACGGTGTTGCGGCCGGCAATCGCCACTACTTTACCCGTCACGCTAATGCTCACCGGAACGCCGATGCCGGGCAGCGATTCCGCCCGCCATGTGGCGCCGGAATCCGAACTAACAAATAGTGTGGTCGAGGTCGCGGTAAACCACTTGTCCGCACCCAACTCCAGAACGGTGACGCGTGGCGCAAGCTCAGACGCAACCACGGCGCGCGTTGCAGTTTTTCTAAGCACTGCGGCCTGCGGCTTGGCCAGAGGCAGATCGCGAGCAATCCAGCGAGATGTGTTCGCCGGCAGCGCGAAGATGCCGTGATCGGTACCGGCAACCAGCGTGTTATCTGCGGCCTGTCGAAGGACAAAAACATCGCGGCCATCCAAGCCGTCACTATTCTGCTTCCAGGTTTGCCCAGCGTCGTGGGAAACAAACACGCCGCCAAACTCTTTGTCATTCAGGACTCCGGCATAAAGGACGTTACTGTTGCTGCGGTCCACCAGCAATGCCGCAGCCTGGCGATGCGTGAAACCACGGTTGGAAGCCGTAAAGGTTACGCCGCCATCGTCGCTGGCCAGCACGCCGCTGCGATCGGTGGCCAGCAGCACGCGCGAGGACTGCCGGGGATCGATGAGCACATCATTGATGATAATGTTGGAGCCGGTCATGCGTTTCCAGGTCACACCCCCGTCGATGGTCTTCCATAAACCCTCGGTGGTCCCGGCATAAACAATGTTGTGGTCTGCGGGGTCCATTTGCAGCATGCGCGTGCGCCGCGCGGAATAAGGAATGCCCTGGATCTTGCGGAAAAGTTCTCCGGCTGAGTCGCTGCGATAGATGCCGGAGCAAGCGCTGATAAATATATTTGCGGGCTGCTCACGATCGATCACAATGGAAAAAACATCCGAGTCGTCAATCACGCCCTTCTTGATGTTGTGCCAGGTCTTGCCGCCGTCTTCAGTCTTCCAGGGCAGGTGCCAGGTGCCGGCATAAATCACGTCGGGATTCAGCGGATCAATGGCGATGGATTCAACGTTCTTGATCTCTGCATGATTCACGGGTGAGATTCTTTCAAAGTCATGGCCGCCATTGCGGCTGCGGTAGATTCCGTCCAATGCGCCAACTACGATAATTTTTGGATCAGAAGCGGCCATGCCCAGCGCGCGCAAAGATTTACCGTGCAAGTCAGCCACGATTTCCCAGGTCTTCCCCGCATCATTGCTGCGATAGAGATCGCCATCACTGTTGGGAAGCTGAGCATTCCATGCGGCAGCAAAAATATTCCGTGGATCAGAGGGATCAATGACGATGTGATCGAGCACCATTTCGGCCGAGTTGCCGGGCCGGGCAAAGCGCGACCAACTCACTCCTCTATCGGTTGAGAGATAAAGATTGCCGGCGCTGGTGCCGAGAAAAATGCGGTCGGGATTTTTTGGATCGATGGCAAGGCTGCGAACGTTGCCGCCATCGGGGCCCACGGGCTGCCATGGCTGCTCGGCCGCCAGGGCTGCAGACATCCACAATGTGAAGACCAGAGCCGAAATGGTGGCGATGCGCATGAATTGAAACAGTATTTTCCCTGAAAGCTGAATGTAAGGAGATTGACATGATGATTTTGCTCCAACAAGTTACCGAAGGGCAATGGATTTCAAAAAGTAACAGGCAAGGCACGGAGGGCGTGAATCATGCCTGAAAACAAAACGGCCCAAATAGAGGGGGGACGGGCACCGATTCGAAAAATCAGGCTATTTCGCCGGTTTCTTTTCCGGATTCGGCTTTGCCGGTATTTCGACTTTCAATACGTGCAGAAGAATCTGGGTGCCGGCATCAAGCTTGACATTGTCAGTGTTCGAAACAATCACAGGCCCCGGACTATTGGTATCGGGCCCCGTGCTGAGGCTCAAGCCTTTGAGTCCAAAAACTCCCTGGGGCATGCCAACACTTATTGGCTTGCCATTGGACGCAACCGCCAGCAGAGCGCCGGCGCTGTCAGCGTGCGTTGACGGTGACTCTTTGACCGTTATAGGCGCCGTTATTGTGGTTAATGACGAGCTGGCTGAAGTTCCCGAGTTAGTAGCAGTGCGGCCTTGAGTAGTGTTGCCGCGACCACCGGTAGGAGCAGTGTTATCACGCATTCCGCCGCCAACCATCGAAGGCGGCAGCATCTGCGAAGGTTCATCGACACGCGACCTTCTGATCACCGGCTGGGCCACAGCCTGGACCACGGCCTCAAAATCGATGTCATGGAAGTGTTTCAGTAAAATGCGGTCAAAAACAATTCCCAGGCGCGATTCAGGGTGCGCGCTGTCTCTGGGGCTCACTTCCGTGACATGGCCAACCAACTTGGTTTCAACCGGGATGATTACCTTGCCATGAGCGACAACATCCTGCGAAACTTCCGCCTTCACCTTGTCGCCAACCTTGAGTTTCTTGGCCTTTAGCCCATTGCTCAGTTCCACAAGCATGTATGAGCCTTTAGCCTTCGCTGGCGCTGCTGCAGGGGTACTTGCAGCAACGGACGCCGCAGCAGACGCGGACCTGACTGTAACGGGGGCCTC
>DASXIL010000517.1:0-4270 GCA_036497985.1 Candidatus Angelobacter sp.
CGGTCGCGTCCTTGAATTTGATTTCCACATTTTGCAATGAGCCATCGGTCCTGAGTCTTCGATAAAACTCATCCCGTTCCGCTGGAGACTTCCAGAATCCCAACTCAACGGCGGTTTTGCCAATCACCTTCTCTGCCGGCAGAGCCAGCATGCGCAAGAGGTTGTCATTCACGTCAAGGAAGGTCCCGTCCAGGCTCAGGATTCCGCAGCCTACGGGGCTCTGGCGAAAAATAGTGGCAAATCTCTCTTCCGATTGTTGCAGCGCAATTTCATTCTGCTTGCGTTCAGTAATGTCTATCGCTGTGCCTTCAATAAAGCTTTCGCCCTCATCGTCCGTGACGATCGTGGCACGTTCCAGTACCCAGAAGACCGTTCCGTCCTGCCGCCGCTGTGTACACTCATAATTCAGCACCTGGCCTTGCCGGCCCAGGTCATTCAGAAACTGTTCCCGTTCTCCGGCCTGGGAGTAGAGAAACACCGTAGGATGGCTAAGAGCTTCCTCTTTGGATTTGAAACCATACATCCTGAGAAAGGCGCTGTTGCAATTCAGCAGCATGCCTTCCGGAGTGGAAACATAAACGGCGGCAAGGTTGTTTTCAAACAATACCTGGTACTGGCGCGCCAACCCGGAAGCCATGTGGGCCTGATTTTCAAACAGGGTCAGGAGCATTCCAAAAGCTACAAAAATCTTGGGCAGGCTCCACACAGCGCTGGTGGGAGCAGGGCCCATGCCATACGCCTGCAACACTGCTGCCAAAGGGAAAATGCAACCCCATGCTACGAATGAGGCGGACGTAAGAAGAACTCCTGGACTATACCTGTTGAAGCGCCGAAAATATGCCAGCCCTGTTGCATAAAAGAAGCCGAAAAAATACAACAAGAGTCCATGTCGGTACGTTCCGTGAGAGGCCCGTTGAACGGCCCATCCTGCGTAAGGGAGCAGGATGAACAATGAATAGAGATAACGACTCTTCCAGCCATAGAACTGTATGGCCTGAGTGATGCCATAAATGGAACTGATAGCCAACAGCGATATGTAGAACCAGCCGGAGCGATACCGCATCTGCAGGCAGGTGATGTAGAGGATTGCTGCCGCTGTGATAAAGAAGATAAATGTAAGGCGTCTTGCATGCCGGGAAAAAACTTCAGAAACAGAAAGCAGGAAGAATGTACCGGCAATGATCAGCGTGATCCCCTTCAGCCACGGTGTTAAACGCATCAGAGCGGGGGAAAAACCGTCAAAAGCAGGCACAGCAAAATGGATCAGGACGGCGATCCAGCCCAACATCCACAAGCGGGTTGTCTTCTGTGGATCACGTACGTAAATCCACGCGAAGAGCGACACCAGAATGGCGGCTACGGCAAAGACGACAATTTCTTCTAGCCTCGGGGACATAAGGCTGTTTTCCGCTTCCATTCCGCCAGGGCGGGATCAGGAAGAACCAAGAGCATTCAGTTCTGGCTAATTGCGAATGGCCATTAGAAGGCCCTTGAAATATGAGCACCAAGTTACCACTAATTGCTCGTGTAGATGCTTCTTTTATTTTTATTTGTGAAAATTAAACAGAGTAGCTGCTTACCAGATTGTTTTGCTTTTAAGACATTCAAAGGAATACGCTACCGCTTTTTGTCGGGCTTTTCCGCCGGATTCTCATGCACACGTTCGCGAAAGCTGCCGCCCATGGTCTTGGCCAGGAAAATTGCTGAGTCGCCATACTTATCACGAAGCCGGTCAGACGCGGACAAAGCGCGCGCCCATTTTTGTTTTTTGTCGCCTTCCAGCAGGTCCATCTGCTCCGGCAAGTCTTCAAAGTTTGAGGCTTGCACGCCCAGCAGGCGAACCGGGCGTCCCCGTTCCCAGTTGGCATGGAACAGCTTTGCAATGGCCGAAAAAATCTCGGTATCCATCTGCGTGGGGCTGTTCACGGAATGCGCTCGCGTGATGGTGGTGAAGTCTGAATAGCGCAGCTTGAGTTGCAACGTGCGCGCAATAAAGTTCTGCTCGCGCAGCCTGCGGCCTACCTTCTCCGACAAATGCGCCAGCGTTGGCTCAATCTTGCCGAGATCGGCGGTGTCGCGGTCAAAAGTATGTTCGTGGCTGATGGATTTTGCCTGCCACTCTTCGCCCACTTCACCTTCAAACCATGCGCCTGCGTCTTCGCCACGCGCCTTTCCGGCCAGCGTCGGCCCCCACTTGCCGAAGTTGTCTTCCAGGACTCGCTCTTCCACTTTCAGCAAATCGCCGATGTAGACGATACCGATATCATTCAGCCGCGCCTTGGTGACCTTGCCGACTCCGGGAATTTTGCCTACATCCAACGGCGCCAGGAAACTCTGCTCCTGCCCGGCCAGAACATATAGGACGCCATTGGGCTTGGCTTTGTCTGAACTGATCTTAGCCATCAGCCGCGAACTGCCGATACCGATGGAACAGTTCAGTCCGGTGCGTTCTTTCATCTGTTGATGAAGCTTGTGCGCGGAGAGCAATGGCGGCCCATGCAGGCGCTCGGTGCCCGTCATGTCGAGATAAGCCTCGTCGATGGAAGCCATTTCCACGGCAGGAGAAAAGTCATGCAGCACTTCCCTCGCCTTCTGTGAGTATTCGCGGTAAAGATCGGGATGGCCGTCAACAAAAATGGCGTGTGGACACTGCTTGGCTGCTGTCCTTAGTGGCATGGCTGAATGCACGCCAAACTTGCGGGCCTCATACGATGCGGCCGACACCACGCCCCGCTCGTCGCGCTGCCCGCCCACTACTACGGCCTTGCCTTTCAGCGCGGGATTAAACAGCTCTTCCACTGAGACAAAGAATGCGTCCATATCGACGTGGAAGATGATTCGCCGGATTGCTGAATCTGCAGGTGTCACATCCTGAAGATACCATCAGGCAGGCCACGACTTTCGTTAAATTTTCACTCAGCCACGCAAGGAGCGGTCCTGGGGGTATCCGGCGCTCGTCCATTCGCAGCCTCGGCCACATAATCGAAACTTTAAAGCAGTCCCGAGCATCCTATGGTGACGGTCTGGTTTGCGCAAAGATGGCCTGTGCCCAAAGGTGCATTTCGTGGGCCAAAGATTTAGTATGTCTGCCCTGCTGGTTTGAGTGACAGGATTCCCCCTATGGCTCACTTGAAATCGGTTTTGACATTTCCGCCCGCTTCGGCGGAAGAGCGCGCGCTGGCATCGCTCGCCAGCCAGTATTCTGCGGTACGCCAGCAGACCGATGCGCTCACCGCTCCGCTGACTCCGGAAGATTTGATGGTGCAGTCCTGTCCGGAAGCCAGCCCTGGCAAGTGGCATCTGGCGCATACCAGTTGGTTCTTTGAGACGTTTATTCTCTCCAGCCATTTGCCGGGATACCGGCCCTTCCATCCTCAGTTTCGCGATCTCTTTAATTCTTATTACAACGCGGTAGGCCAGCAGCCGGAAAAGGCGCTGCGCAATACCTTCTCGCGTCCCGCGCTGGATGAAATCCGCAAGTATCGCACCCACGTGGATGAGCACATGCTCAAACTGCTGCAACCAGGATCGGTGGCCGCAGAAGCGCAAAAACTTGTAACGCTGGGCCTGAACCATGAGCAACAGCACCAGGAGCTGATCGTTACCGATATCAAGCACGGCTTCTGGAGCAATCCGCTGCATCCGGCTTATCAGCCTGCCGTCGCCGCGCCGAATACTGACAGCGCGCCGCAACAAAAGCCGCAGCTTTATCCTGAAGGCCTTTATGAGATCGGCGCGGAAGGCGAATCGTTTTGTTTTGATAATGAAGGCCCGCGGCACAAGGTCTTTCTGCGTCCGTTCCGCTTTGCCATGCGCCTGGCCACGTGCGGCGAATATCTTTCTTTCATAGAAGATGCCGGCTATTCGCGCCCTGAGCTCTGGCTTTCTGACGGCTGGAAGGCCGTGCAGACGCACCGCTGGAAAGCTCCTCTCTACTGGGAGAAATCCGGCGGGCATAAATCTGGAAACCAATGGATCCAGTTCACCTGCTCCGGCATGCGCAACGTGGATGAGGCCGAGCCGGTCTGCCACGTGAGTTATTACGAAGCCGACGCGTTTGCCCGCTGGGCCGGCGCTCGCCTGCCAACCGAGTTCGAGTGGGAAGTGGCCGCAAGCCGCGTTCCCGCTGTGCAAGGCAATCTTTTGGAGAACGGCAGGCTTCATCCCGCGGCCGCTCCTGCTGCGGTGGAAAGCGGCGTGCCGTTGCAGCTTTTCGGCGACGTGTGGGAGTGGACGGCAAGCGCCTATCTCGCCTATCCCGGCTATAAGC
>DASXIL010000518.1:0-8486 GCA_036497985.1 Candidatus Angelobacter sp.
TCAATGGTTTTCCCTTCGAAAGCGCAGGCAATGTAAGCAGAACTCACGATGATAAATGCTGCCGCCATTTGTCGCTAACTTAGACCTTAGGTGAGATTTGCGAATCCAAAGATGAGATAGGCTGTAATGCACTAGGTAGTAACGCTTAGGACATCTTTACAGATGTTCACGTTTGTTTACAATCGAAAGAAAATCCGCAACAATGAGTTTAAAAGGGCCTTTTCGCCGGTTTGGTGTCCGATGAAAAGGCCCAGGCTCGAATCTAGCAGAATGTTGTTATTATGTCGCGGAGCGATATAAAATGTCAAAGGGAAAAAATGTGCGTCCTCTAACCGAGCCGGAATATCTGGCGCTGGGAGAGTTCCGTTATCAGCTACGCCGGTTTCTCCGGAATATGGAAGAGGCCGCCCGGCAGTTAGGGGCAAATCCCCAGCAATATCAATTGATTTTGGCGATCAAGGGGCTGCCTAAAAACATGGACCCAACCATCAGCCATCTGGCTGAGAGGATGCAGCTCAACCATAACAGCATGGTGGAGTTGGTTGATCGTTGTGAAGAACATAAACTGATCCGCCGCGCAAGATCTTCTACTGACCGGCGGCAGGTAACTTTGTCTATCCTGCCGGAAGGCGAGGCTTTGCTGCACGACCTTGGTGTTACTGCGCGCCAGGAACTGCGGGAGAACGGCCCAATGCTGGTCGAGGCTATCCTTGGGCTTACCGGAAATGGCGCAGGCAAAACCAAAGGACGAACAGGAGGAACCAAGAAATCGGGACCATGAAAGAAATTACCCCGGGTAAGTCGTTAAGCGCGGAAAGTCCGCATATTGCACCTGCTGGAACGCTTCGAGATTTCACCACAACCTGGCGTGTATTGCCGATCTCAGGGCTTGCCCTGATCATTGGTGTGCTGTCCGCCTATGTTGCCGTCGTCCTGCTCAAGCTGATCAGCTTCTTCACCAACGTCTTTTTCTTTCATCGCCTAAGCACCGCGCCGGCTTCACCGGGAGACACACATCTGGGCCTCTGGGTAATTCTTGTGCCTGTGATTGGCGGGCTTATTGTGGGGCTGATGGCCAGGTTTGGCTCGGACAAGATTCGTGGCCACGGCATACCGGAGGCAATCGAGGCCATTCTTCTTCGCGGAGCCAAGGTTGAACCGCGCCTGGCGGTGCTCAAGCCCGTTTCTACAGCTATTTCCATCGGCTCTGGAGGTCCCTTCGGCGCGGAAGGCCCCATCATCATGACCGGCGGGGCATTCGGCTCTCTGATTGCCCAATTCTTCCACCTTACATCGGCTGAGCGAAAGACGCTTCTTGTAGCCGGCGCCGCAGCCGGCATGTCCGCGACGTTTGCAGCGCCCTTTGCTTCCATCATGCTCGCAATTGAGCTTCTATTGTTCGAATGGAAGCCACGTAGCTTTATTCCGGTTGCGCTGGCCAGCATCACGGCAGCGGCTGCGCGCGTGCACTTGCTGGGGGGAGGCCCAATTTTTCCGGTTCCAGCCCATGATGTTGTGTGGGCGCCCGCCGTTCTATTCGGTTGTTTGCTCGCAGGGTTGCTGAGCGGCTGTCTTTCCGCGCTGCTTACGCAGTTAGTCTACGCCTTTGAAGATGCCTTTCTTCATCTCAAAAGAATCCATTGGATGTGGTGGCCGGCGATCGGCGGTTTGGGTATCGGCATTGGCGGTTATTTTTATCCTCGCGCACTCGGCGTAGGTTATGACGTAATCCAGCAGGTTTTGCAAGGCAATGCCACCGTCAAACTGATTCTGGGCGTTCTCATCGTCAAATGCCTCATCTGGAGTTTTTCCCTGGGCTCAGGAACATCCGGCGGTGTGCTGGCCCCGCTGCTCATGATGGGCGGCGCTCTGGGCGCGGTGGATGCCCTGTTTCTTCCTCATCAGGGAGCCGGCTTCTGGCCGCTCATCAGCATGGGCGCCATGCTTGCCGGTACAATGCGATCGCCTCTAACGGGCGTAATTTTTGCTTTCGAGCTTACCGGCGACTATCACTCCATACTGCCTCTGCTGATCGCCTGCGTTACCGCACATTCCTTTACCGTATTGACCATGGCGCGGTCCATTCTTACGGAGAAGATCAGCCGGCGCGGCCATCATCTTTCCCGCGAGTACGTGGTCGATCCTCTTGAAGCTCTTGCGGTAGAAGACGTGATGCGGACGAACATTACTGCCTTTCCGGCGGAAAGCACTATCGCTGAACTGGAGACAGCTCTGGCCCACAATAACAATCCCCGCGGCCAGCGGGTCTATCCGGTCATTGACGGTAACCAGCACCTGCTTGGCGTGGTCACTCGCTATGATCTTCTTACTGCGATGGAAAACCAGCGCAATGGCGATCATGGGAATGTTCAGCTCTCTCAGGTAATAGCAAACGCGCCAGTCGTGGCGTTTCCTGAGGAACCTTTGCGAATGGTGGTAAATCGAATGGCGGCGACAGGCCTCACGCGCTTTCCTGTGGTGACTAAAAATGGCGACCCGAAGCTGGTTGGGCTTATAGGATTGCAAGACCTGCTCAAGGCCCGCGAACTGTCCGTGGCCGACGAACATCACCGTGAGCGCGTCCTGCGTTTGCGCCTGCCTCCATCATTGCGGTGGAGACGGCCGGCAGAAAAGAAGCTGCCGCGTAACTGAAGATAGAACTCAGGTGGATGCAGGTCGCAGTCCACCTGAATTTTTCCGATATTATTCGCTTACGCCAAAGAGCTCGGCCATTTCCCGATACTTAAATCCTTCTCCGGGAATGTAGGGCTGCACCCAGGCGCCATTGATTACGAACTGCGGAATGGCCCGCTTACCGGTGCGCTGGATCACTTCTTCAGCAGCGCCGGGAGTCTCTTCGATATTTATCTCATGATAGGAAATGTTGTTCTGGGCGAGCCAGCGCTTGGCGACATGGCAGTCCCGGCACCATGGGGCTGTATAGACGGTTAGTTTCATACGCAGGTTAATAGATTAGATGAGTTCGGGAGTCTGAAGGTGCATAAATCCCTGACGCTGAATTATTTTGAGAGGCTGGAAACATCATTTGCTGAGTCGCATCGGCTCTGGGATTTATCCAATGTGCAAACCTGGAGGAAAACGATGCAGGAAACCGCGCAGGAGTATACCGAACGATTATTGAGTTATGCCGACGGCAAAGATCCGTTGCGTTTGCAGCAAGCCGCGCCGGGTAAGCTCGCAGCCTTGTTGAAAGGAAAGACCGGTAAGCAGCTGATGCGCCGGCCAGAGCCTGATAAATGGTCGGTGGCGGAGATTTTGGCTCACCTCGCTGATGCCGAGTTGGCGATCTCGTGGCGACTCCGCCAGGTTCTGGCAAACAATGCCATTCCGATCCAGGCCTACGACCAGGACTTGTGGGCCAGAACGTTTAACTATGCGCGGCGTGATCCGCGTCAATCGCTGGCCAATTTTCGCGCCTTGCGCGAAGCCAACCTGGCTTTGCTGAAATCTGTTCCACGAAGACTCTGGGAAAACTATGGCGTCCACGCGGAGCGCGGCAATGAGAGCGTGAACCATATCGTCAAGATGGTGGCAGGACACGATCTAAACCATCTCCAGCAGATCCAGAAAATCTTGCAGAAAAATAGAGAAAGAACGCTAAAGAAATCCGTTCGCTGAAAAGTCAAGGGGCCGTCTCTTTTTGCTGACGGCCCTCAACGAAGCGAATAAAGCGTTACTTCTTCGGCGTAGGCGCAGGGGTTGGTGACGATGCAGGTGTCGGTGCCGGTGTCGGCGACGAAGTTGCACCACCAGCCGGAGTCTTGTCCGTCGGGGCTCCTGGAGCAGGAGCTTTGTCAGGCGGCGGGTTCTTGTCTTTGATCGATATCAATTCCACTTCAAAAGTCAAAGTGGCATTGGGGCCGATTGGACCGCCCGGAGTGCCACGAGGTCCGTAGGCGAGATCAGGAGGGATGAACAACTGCCACTTGGATCCCACGGGCATCAGTTGCAGCGCCTCTGTCCAACCCTTAATAACGCCCGTCACAGGGAACGTTGCCGGCTCTCCCCGCTTGTATGAGCTGTCAAACTCGGTGCCGTTGATCAGCGTGCCTTTGTAGTTGCACACCACGCTGTCTGAAGCTGCCGGCTTGGGGCCGGTACCCGGCGTAAGAATCTTGTATTGCAGGCCGCTGGGAAGCGTTACAACGCCTTCCTTGGTTTTGTTGGCGGCCAAAAACGCATCGCCTTCCTTCTTGTTGGCTTCACCCTCTTGCGAGGCTTTGGCCTGCTGCTTGGCTTGCATCTCGCTCTGGAGCTGCATCAGCGCCGAACGCGCTTCATCTTCGGTCAGCAATGTCTTGCCGCCGGCCAGTGCGTCCTTCATGCCCTGGACCAGCGCCGCGCTGTCCACGTCAATTCCCTGGCGATGCAGGCCCGTGCCCCAGTTCATGCCGATCGCGTAACTGGCTTTCTGCTTGGTGGTGGTGAGCGCGGTCACAGGCTGGGTCGCGGTGCCGGTTTTCGTGGCGGCGGATGGAGATTTCTTAGCTGCAGGCGCAGCCGGTTTCTTGGCCGGCGGTGTCTGGCTTGGGGCCGCGGACGTTTGCGCTATCGCGTTTCCCAGCAGTACCACCCCAGCGGCCAATATGGTTCTTACTACGATCAAAGGTTTTCTCATGGCTCTATTGTCACATTGCTCTAAAAACAGCGCAAATCGGGATGGCCAACCGCCCCACATAAACGGGCATCACTTTGAGTTATGCGATTTCTATGGGCTAAGACGCTGAATGTTCTTGCCGTGACTGCGGCGTTCTGTCTACTGTTTCTGGCGATTGCCGGTTGTATAGTTCCACCGCGCAGCGCTTTCGCGCAAAGCCCCTCGCCCACGCCGACTCCGTCCGTTTCGCCGACACCGGACTTCGCCCCAACCCCCAGCCCGACTCCTACCGCGACCCCGAAAGGTCCGACGCTGATCAATCCCAGTCCGACGCCGACTCCAACCCCAACAGCCACTCCGACCCCAACGCCATTGTCTCCCGGTCTGAATGTCACACCAACACCTACGCCAACACCCGTGTCCTAGAAACATCTTGCTGGATGCTCTCGTGTAAGCGCGTCAAAGTTTCTTTCACGATGGCGGTTGAAACATTCAGGCTCTTCCTGTGTGGCGCCAAATAAGACTTCGCAAAAGCAAAACCCGCCAGTTTTTGCTGGCGGGTTCTTACTGATTACTGGTTTGGCGATTAGTTGCTGTACAGCAGCACTCCATCGCTCTTTTCTGCGCCATCGCCCACTGGGCGATAGAACAGCTGATCGCCTTCAAGGTAAACCTCAATGAACGCCGGACGCGTCGTAATGGTTCCCTGGATCAGCGCTTCAGACAGCGGATCTTCAATGTACCGCTGCAAGGCCCTGCGCAAGGGACGCGCACCGTAGCTGCGGTCCACCAGCGTCTTGTCCAGAATCCAACGCTTCGCTTCCTCGGTCACCGTGATCGTGATATGACGTTGCGCCAGGTTTCCGTTTAACTGCTGTACCAGCAGTTCCAGAATCTGGATCAAGTCCGCATCGGTCAGGGCCTGGAAGAGAATCACTTCGTCCAAACGGTTCAGGAACTCAGGGTTGAAGGTCTTCTTTACTTCCTGCTTGACCAGTTCTTCAACTTTATCGTGGATCGTTTCTTCCTTGTCCAGCGAGAAGCCGAGGCCTTTGCGCTTCATCAAGTGCCGCGCGCCGATGTTCGAGGTCATCACGATGATTACGTTCTTGAAATCCACCGTATTGCCCAGGCCGTCAGTGAGCTGTCCGTCTTCGAGAACCTGCAACAGAATGTTGAACACATCCGGATGCGCTTTCTCGATTTCGTCCAGCAGCACGACTGAATAGGGTGACCGCTTTACGCGCTCGGTCAATTGGCCGCCTTCTTCATAGCCCACGTAACCCGGAGGCGAACCGATAAGCTTGCTGACCGAATGCTTCTCCATGAACTCTGACATATCGAAGCGGATCAGTGACTTGTCGCTGCCGAAGAGGAAGTTCGCCAGCGTGCGCGCAACCTCCGTCTTGCCGACGCCGGTCGGCCCCAGGAACAGGAACGATCCGATAGGCCGGTTCGGTGACTTCAGGCCGGCGCGCGAGCGCCGGATCGAGCGGGCCAGGGCGCTGATGGCCTTGTCCTGCGAGATCACACGTTTGTGCAGCTCTTCTTCCACACGCAGCAGCTTCTGTGTCTCTTCTTCCTTGATGGAGGTCACGGGCACGCCGGTCCAGCGGCTCACCACTTCCTCAATGTCCTCGCGGCCCACAACGCCGGTGGAGGACTCATCCAGGTGATATTTCTCGCGCAAGGCGCGCAGGTTCTCGCGCTCTTTGCGCTCTTCGTCGGAGTAGAAGCGCGCCTTCTCGAACTCATGGTTCGCAATGGCGTTTTCCATCCGGTGAACGATGAACTTGATCCGCTTCTGGACTTCCGTAATTTCTTCCGGAAGGGAAGTCTGGCGCAGCTTTACGCGTGCACCGGCTTCATCCAGCAGGTCAATAGCCTTGTCCGGCAGGAAGCGGTCTGGAATGTAGCGGTTTGAGTGATACACCGCGAACTGGATCGCCTCGTCCGTGTAGCTTACGGCGTGAAACTTCTCGTAACGTTCTTTAATACCGTAGATGATCTTGACCGCCTGGTCTTCTCCCGGGGGCGGGACCTTCACCGCCTGGAAGCGCCGTTCCAGCGAGCGATCTTTCTCAATCGATTTGCGGTATTCGCCCGGCGTGGTTGCGCCGATGCACTGAATTTCTCCGCGTGAAAGCGCGGGCTTCAGGATGTTTGCGGCATCCAGCGAGCCTTCCGCTGAGCCGGCGCCCACCAGTGTGTGCAACTCATCGATAAAGATGATGCAGTTCTGGCTCTCCATCAGTTCTTTCATGATGGTCTTCAGGCGCTCTTCAAATTGTCCGCGGTACTTTGTTCCGGCAACGATCAATGAAAGATCGAGCCCGAGAATTCTTTTGTCCGCCAGGAATGATGGAACGTCGCCATCGGCGATGCGCTGGGCCAGGCCTTCAACGATTGCGGTTTTGCCCACGCCGGGTTCGCCGATCAGCACCGGATTGTTCTTGGTGCGGCGGCACAAAATCTGGATCACGCGCTCGACTTCGCCTTCACGGCCGACGAGCGGATCAAGCTGGCTATCCATGGCGGCCTGGGTCAGGTCGCGCGAGAACTCAGCCAGCAGGGAAGATTCGCGGTTGGAGCCGCGCTGGGGCTGGGCTTTTTCCTGTGTGCTGCGGGCCAGCTCTTCGCGGATCGCGCTCAGGCGCAGTCCACGCTCATGCAGAATTTCAGCGGCAAAGCACTTCTCTTCACGCAGCAATCCCAAGAGCAGGTGCTCCGTGCCGATGTGCTTATGGCTGAGGCGTTCCGCCTCTTCCGCCGCGTAGGCCAATACCCGTTTGCATTCATTGCTCAAAGGCAGATCCACGGAAGTGGAAACCTTTTCCCGAATCGTGGTGTGCCCTTCAATCTGTTTGCGGATGGACTCTACCGACGCATGAGAGCGCAGAAAGCGATTGGTCAACGCCTTGTCTTCACGCAACAAGCCCAGCAGCAGGTGCTCCGTCTCTATGTACGGAGAGCCGAACTGGCTGGCCTCGTATCTTGCAAAGAAGATTACGCGCCTGGCTTTCTCTGTGTACCGCTCGAACATATTCCCTCACCCAGATGCTCCCAGTCACCTCTGCCGGAAACATCTCTCTGTCTTTCTGGCTGCGTACTGCGCACCCCACCAGAAAGAAGCCTTTCTGTCCTGCCAGCGCCCTCCGTCACGAGGGGGCAACTGCTGCGCCGGACAAACCTACCATCTGCCATATCGGCAGAAAAACCTGAAACTGTCCCTTCACCCCTTCCGCTAATTCAGCGATGCGGGTGACACTTCCTCGGCTATGCCGTGATGCAACCGCAATACACGATCGCAGCGACGCGCAAACTCAAGGTTGTGGGTGACGATAAGGGAAGTGAGCTGGTACTCTCGATGAAGTCTCTGCACCAAAGCGAATACCATCTCCGCAGTACGGTTATCCAGGTCGCCTGTTGGCTCGTCCGCCATCAGGATTCCTGGGCCTGCTACCAGTGCCCTGGCCAGGGCTACCCGCTGTTGCTCACCGCCGGAAAGCTCTCCTGCGCGATGATGACTGCGGCTCTCCAACCCAACTTCCCGCAACCATTCGCCGGCTTTCTCCATGGCCTTACGGTATGCGGTTCCTTGCATCAAGAGCGGCATTGCAACATTCTCCTGCGCCGTAAATTCCGGCAACAGGTAGTGAAACTGCCAGACAAAACCGATGGTCCGATTGCGAAAATCTGCGGCCGCATCGTCTGTAAGCTTCGCTACGGGAATCTGGGCGCAGTATACGTCACCTGCAGAGGCACGATCAAGAGCACCGAGGATGTGCAACAAACTGCTCTTGCCTGCCCCCGATTCGCCCACAATCGCCAGCATTTCCCCCTTCCTCACCTGGAAGGACAAGTTTTC